>DASTYR010000229.1:0-5985 GCA_035764795.1 Solirubrobacterales bacterium
CGCTGCTCAGCAAGGGAACGAAGCCAGAGCAGAGCGTCGCGATCGAGCCGAATGCTCAGGCGCGGGCGCGGGCGACCGCCGACGGGCTCGCCGCGGTGGCTGGCAGCGCGGCGACGCAGGAGGTGCTGATCGAGGCCGGCATCGAGACGGCCTCGGCGCTGATCGTCGCGCCCGATCGCGACGACACCGCGGTGCTGATCGCGCTCACCGCCCGCGAGCTGAACGAGGACGTGACCATCGTCGCCTCGGTGCGCGAGGAGGAGAACGTCCACCTCCTGCACCAGAGCGGCGCCGACGCGGTCATCACCTCCTCCGGCGCGGCGGGGCGTCTGCTCGGACTGTCGACCGAGACGCCGCAGGTGACCGAGGTGATGGAGGACCTGCTGACGGTTGGCGAGGGGCTCGACATCGCCGAGCGCAGGGTCGGGCCGGGCGATGCGGGACCGGTGCCGCGGCGCGCCCACGAGGCGATCATGCTCGCCATCGTCCGCGACGGCGAGGTGATCCGCTTCGACGACGAGCGGGCGGCCGAGCTGCGTGAAGGCGATCGGGTGCTCGAGCTGTTCAGTCACCGTCACTGAAGCCGCCGCACCGCTGAGCCGCCGGCGCCACCACCTCTGGCTGGTCAGCCAACTACCATGCGCTCGATGCCGCCCGCAAGCGCCGATCCGGTCGCCAAACCGCGTCAGATGTCGGACAGCCCGGTGCGGCGCGTCGGCGAAGACGTCGTCGCCGAGTGGCGTGCGCGCGGCAGGTTCCCGCCGGGGCCGAGCGACTTCAGCCTCCGCCGCACTCACCAGGTTGCGCACGACCCGCTGCCGCTGCTGCTCTCCGCCTATGAAGAGCTGGGGCCGATCTTCTCGATGCGCCTCTTGCATGCGCGCACCGTCTTCATGCTCGGCCCGGAGGCGAACCACTTCATCACGGTCGCCCACCCCGAGAACTTCCACTGGCGCGAGGGCAGCTTCGGCGACCTGATTCCGCTGCTCGGCGACGGGCTGCTTACGATCGACGACGACTACCACGACCGTGCCCGCGCGATCATGCTGCCGGCCTTCCACCGCGCCCAGCTCGACGCGGCCGTCGCGGCGATGACGGCGGAGGCCGATGCGGCGATCGAGGCGCTATCGCGGGACGCGGTCGTCGACGTCTACGAGTGGATGCGCAACCTGGCGATGCGGATCGCAATGCGGGCGCTGCTGGGGCTGGACCCAGACGAGGCCGGCAAGGGGGCCGCGGCCGCCGAGCACTTCGAGCGGGCGCTCGGCTTCTACGGCATCGACTATCCGTACAGGTTGCTGCGCGGGCCCGGCTCACCGTGGCGCCGCATGAACCGGTCGCGCGAGGTGCTCGACGAGATCGTCTACGGCGAGATCCGCCGGCGACGGGCGAGTCCCGACTCCAGCAGCCGCGACATCCTCAGCCTTCTGCTCGCCGCCCGCGGCGAGGCGGGAGAGGCTTTCAGTGACAAGGAGGTCCGCGACCAGGTGATGACCCTGATGTTCGCCGGCCACGACACCTCGACCTCGACCCTGACCTTCATGATGCACGAGCTGGCGCGCCACCCCGACGTGGCCGAGCGGCTGCGTGAGGAGCAGGACCGCGTCCTCGACGGCGCTTCGCCCACGGCCGAGGTGCTCGAACGGGAGATGCCCTACCTCGACATGGTCCTCGACGAGGTGCTACGGCTCTACCCGCCGGCCTGGATCGGCCCGCGGCGAGCTGTGCGTGAGTTCGAGTTCGGCGGCTACACCGTCCCCAAGGGCGCTTACGTCAACTACTGCTCGTGGGCCAGCCACCGCCTGCCCGAGGTCTTCCCCGACCCCGAGGCCTTCATCCCCGAGCGCTTCACCCGCGAGCGCAAGGCGGCGCTGCCGCGTGGCGCCTACGTCCCCTTCGGCGGTGGCAGCCGCATCTGCATCGGCAAGCGCTTCGGCCAGACCGAGGTGAAGCTGGTGGCGACGATGCTGCTGCAGCGCCTCCGCTTCGACGCCCTCCCCGGCCGCACGATGACCGTGCGCCAGATGCCCACCCTCTCACCGAAGGGCGGCCTGAAGATGCGCGTCCTGCCCCGACCCTAGCCAGTTCAGCCGCAAGCGCTCCTCCCGCGGGCCGGAACGCCGACCCGGCCCTACTTGATGAAGAGCATCTCCTCGTACTTGGGGAGCGGCCACATGTCGTCGGACACGACGCGCTCCAGCTTGTCGACGGCCTCGCGGACGCTCGCCATCGCAGCGAGCTGCTTGTCGCGGGCGTGAACCGCCATCTCCAGGCCCTCGAGCCCCGGGTCGGCGTTGGCCGCCTCGAGCTCGCCCAGAGCGCCGACCAGCTCGTCGACCAGGCTGCGCACCTCGCCCTCGACCGAGGAGACGCCCGACTCGCCGATCAACGCCAGGTAGCGCATCGCGGCCGGCAGAATCTTCGTCTTGGCGATCGAGAACGTCGTCTCGGCCTCGATGTTGGCCCGGATCCAGTACTGCTCGACCCAGACCTCGTAGCGTGACTCCAGCTCACGCTCGGAGAGGACGTTGTACTTGTCGAAGGCGGCAACCGTCTGCTCGGTGATCACTTCCGGCAGGGCGTCCGGGGTCGTGCGCAGGTTCTTCAGTCCGCGCCGCTCGGCCTCGGCGTGCCACTCCTCAGAGTAATTGTCGCCGTCGAAGCAGACCTCTTTGTTCGCCGAGTAGCTCTCCTTGACGACCTCGATCACGGCCTGGGCGCTGTCGGTGCCGCCGCTCGTCTTCGCCTCCAGTTTGTCGGCGAGCTCGTCGATCGCCTCGGCGACGATCGTGTTGAGGACCGTGTTTGGGAAGGCGAGCGACATGCTCGAGCCAAGCGCCCGGAACTCGAATTTGTTGCCGGTAAAGGCGAAGGGCGAGGTGCGGTTGCGGTCGCCGCCGTGCATCGGCAGCGCCGGCAGCACGGTCGCCCCCAGCTCCAGGTAGGAGGCGGGGGTGTGCGGGTCGCCCTCGCCGGTCGCGATCGCCTCGAAGACTTTCGAGAGCTCGGCCCCGAGGAAGATCGAGATGATCGCCGGCGGCGCCTCGTTGGCACCGAGCCGGTGGTCCTGGCCGATGTTGGCCACCGAGGCGCGCAGCAGCCCCTGGTGCTTGTTGACCGCTTGGATAACCGCCGCGCAGAAGAAGAGGAAGTGCGCGTTGTCGGCCGGGGTGTCGCCCGGGTCGAGCAGGTTGGTGCCGGTGTCGGTCCCCATCGACCAGTTGTTGTGCTTGCCGGAGCCGTTGACCCCCGCGAAGGGCTTCTCGTGCAGCAGGCAGACGAGGCCGTAGCGCCGGGCGACGTTTTCCAGCGTCTGCATCGTCAGCTGCTGGTGGTCGGAACCGACGTTGGAGTTCTCGTAGATCGGCGCGATCTCGTACTGGTTCGGCGCGACCTCGTTGTGGCGGGTCTTGACCGGGATGCCGAGCTTGCGCATCTCCAGCTCGGCCTCGAGCATGCAGGCCAGGATCCGCTCGGGGATCGAGCCGAAGTAGTGGTCGTCGAGCTCGTGGCCCTTCGGCGGCTTGGCGCCGAACAGGGTGCGGCCGGTGGAGATCAGGTCGGGCCGCTCGAAGAAGTACTGCTCGTCGATCAGGAAGTACTCCTGCTCGGGGCCGACGGTGGTGAATACCCGCTGGCTCTGCTCGTCGCCGAGCAGGCGCAGCGCCTTGATCGCCGAACGCGAGAGGGCGTCCATCGAGCGCAGCAGCGGGATCCTGGCGTCGAGCGCCTCGCCGGTCCAGGAGGCGAAGGCGGTCGGGATGCAGAGCAGCGCGCCGTTGGGGTTCTCGAGGATGAAGGCGGGGGAGGTGGGGTCCCAGGCGGTGTAGCCGCGCGCCTCGAAGGTGGCACGGACGCCGCCGGTGGGGAAGGAGGAGGCGTCGGGCTCGCCCTGGATCAGCTCCTTGCCGGAGAAGCCGGCCAGCGACTGGCCGTCGCCGGCGGGCTCGAAGAAGGAATCGTGCTTCTCGGCGGTCGAGCCGGTCAGCGGCTGGAACATGTGGGTGAAGTGGGTGGCGCCCTTCTCCAGCGCCCACTCCTTCATCGCCTCGGCGACCGCGTCGGCGAGCGTCGGATCGAGCGCCTCGCCGCCCTCCAGGGTCGTCTGCAGGCGCTCGAAGACGTCGGCCGGCAGGCGGTCGCGCTGCTCGGCGATCCCGAAGACGTTGGCCCCGAACGGGTTGTTCTCGGGCAGGGTCAGGTCGAGCGCGCCGAGGGCCTCACCGTTGGAGCTCCACTGCGCGGCGGTCACGTTCTGCTGGCGAATACGAGTCATCCCTTGTCGATCTCCCACTCTGCGGCGCCCTCGCTGGTGGGCGCGTCGGTTACCGGTCCAGCTCCTTTATAGAGCCAAAGGAGCCTAATGGGGGAGCGGCCCAGATGCCTTTGTACCGCCGTACAAGGTCACCGCGGCGGCGTTGTCCACGCGTAGGTCGGTGGCCCGCGGGCGAGACGCGCCGCGGGTTAACCACCGTATGCGTGGGTCAATCCGCGGCGGGTGCCAGCAGGCCGAACGGGTGGCGCAGGCGGAAGCCGCGGGTCGAGCGCATCGCTCGCTCCAGCCCGGCCCGTGGGCGTCGCCATCGTCAGTCATCGAGGTGTCCCAGCGTAGACCGGCGATCACCGCGAAGACGTGGTCGTGGTTGGCATAGATCCGCACCCAGCTGCCTGGCCCGCCGCCGCCCCAACGCATGAAGCCGCTCGAGTCGAGCGGGTAGTCGAGCAGGCCGGCGGCGTGCATGACGTAGCTGACCGACCCCGAACAGTCGTAGCCGCGCGAGTTCCAGTTGCGGTGGCCGCCGCCCCAGCGGTAGGGGCGATTGCGGATGTGGTTGGCGGCGCGGATCATCTCCTTGACCGCGGGCGGTGCTGAAGGGGGCGGCACGGCACGGCCGCCGGGGAGCAGCTTCGCCTCCGGCACGGCGGCGCCGGCCGTAGCCGGACCAAGCACCATCAGCGCGCACGCCAACGCGATGATTCCCATGCCCCTGCGCATAGAAGGGCCTTATCGGCGGAGCGTCCGCCGACCTTGAACGCCGCCAGAGACGAACCGCCCCGATAGCCTTCCGCCGTCCCCGATCTGGAGGAATCGCTAGCCAATGTTCGTCTCGAAGGCCGCCGTCGTCGGCGGCGGCACCATGGGCGGTGAGATCGCGCAGGCGATCGCCGCAGCCGACATCCCCGTCGTCGTCAAGGACATCGACCAGAAGTTCGTCGACGCGGCCTTGGAGAAAGCGCGCGCCGTCACCGAGGGCCAGCTCGGCCGCCTCGTCAAGAAGGAGAAGCTGAGCCAGGAGCAGGCCGACGCCCGTCTCGCCGAGGTGATGGACTCGATCACCGGCACGACCAGCTACGCGGAGTTCGCCGACGTCGACTTCGTCGTCGAGGCCGTCCCCGAGCGGATGGAGATCAAGCAGGCGGTCTTCCGCGAGCTCGACGCCGCGACGCCGGGACACGCGATCCTCTCCTCCAACACCTCGTCGCTCTCGATCGCAGAGATAGGCGAAGCGACGCTGCGCCCCGACAAGGTGGTCGGCTTTCACTTCTTCTACCCGGCCTCGGTGATGCCGTTGGTCGAGATCGTCGCCGGCGACGACACCTCGCGCGAGACCGCAACCGCGGCCTATAACTTCGCGCAGGCAATTCGCAAGCAGCCGATCGTCTGCGGTGAGGTCCCCGGCTTCGTCGTCAACCGCATCCTGATGGCGACGATCGGCGAGATCTGGCGCGCCCAGGAAGACCAGGGCCTTTCGCTGAAGGCGATCGACGAGGCGATCGCCGCGGCCAAGGTAGCCCCGATGGGGCCGTTCTTCCTCACGGACCTACTCGGCCTCGACACGGTCCTGCACGTCGCCGAGCACCTCGCCGACTCCTACGGCGAGAGCTTCTACGTCCACAAGGGCCTGCAGAAACTGGTCGCCGAGGGCAAGCTCGGCGCCAAGACCGGCGGCGAGGGCTTCTTCAAGGAGGGCGAGCAGACGATCC
>DASTYR010000230.1:0-4287 GCA_035764795.1 Solirubrobacterales bacterium
AACGCCAACCTGGTCAAGGGTGAGGACGCCGCCTCGTTCGGGGTCGAGCACGACGTCAACGAGGCGATGCGGGGGCGCGGCCTGGCGCACTGGCTGACCGACCGCATCAGCGGCGAAGGGGGCTGGGCGGCGGGCCCGCGACCCTCCGAGCTCTTCGACGCACGGCTCTCGCCGATCCTCTGCGTCGTCCACCCGAACAACTGGTCCTCTGGGCCTAGCCTCTGGCTGGACAGGGTCCTGAGGGGGAGCAGCGATGTTCCGCCCGCCTGATTCTGGCTCGGCCAAGACCTTCGATCCGGTCGCAGCCTCGCTGCGCGAGGAGGTGCTCGCCCACTGCGAGCGCAACGGGGTCGAGCTCGAGGGCCGGGCGGGTTGGAACACCCTGGAGACCAACTCCGGCTTCGCCGAGCGCCGCGGCGCGCCGCTGGTCGCGATGGCGACCCGGCGCCTCGGCGTGCCTTCGCTGGAGGGCCTGCGGCTGGCGGATCTCGGCTGTGGCTACGGCGCCCTCTCGGCCTACTTCGCCTTCCGCGGCGCCCGCGTGGTCGGCATCGACCTCAACCGCCGCCGGCTCGAGGTCGGTCGGCGGGTCGCCGAACGCCATGGCCTCGACGTCGAGCTGGCGAAGGGCTCGATGGAGGAGCCGCGACTGGAGCCCGCCGCCTTCGACGTCGTCGTCATGAATAACTCGCTCTGCTACCTGGCGGCTGAGGCGATGCAGCAACGAGCCCTGCGGGCGGCGCTCGCGCTGCTCGTGCCCGGCGGGGCGATCGTGATCCGCAACCCCAACCGACTCCACCCGATCGACCAGTTCAGCGAGATACCACTGCTCGGGCTGCTGTCGCCGCCGGACGCGGTCCGGGTGGCGGGGCGGCTGGGGCGCCGCCGCTCCCTCTGCAGGCTCACCTCGCCCCGCACCGCCGGCCGCGAGCTGCGCGCGGCCGGCTTCCACGAGGTCGTGCACCACCGCGACGCCGGCCGTCGCATCACCCGCCCCGCCACGCTCGCCCGCTACAGCCACTTCACGGCCCTGCGGCCGGACACTCGCGGGGCTGAGCATGGCCGCTGAGAGCAAGGGGACGCTCGCCACCTTCGGTCGCCGCCTGGGTCGCCATTCCGCCATCTACGCGGCCGGCGCGGCAGCCACGTTCCTCTTCGGCCTCGTCAACATGGCGGTCCTCACCCGCCTGCTGCCGATCGAGGAATTCGGCCGCCTCGCGGTCTACCTGATTCTCGCCACCCTTCTCACCACCCTCTACAACCTCGGCTCGCTGCAGGGGATCCTGATCTCGGTCTTCGGCGTGGCAGACGGCGACGAGGAGCTCGCCCTCGACGACGCGGAGGGCAGGCCCAAAGTGGTCAACAGGGAGCGCGCGCTGACCACCGGCGTGCTGCTGACCGTCGGGATCGCCGCGCTCGGCACGGCTCTCGTCTTCGCCGCAGCACCCGTGCTCGCCGGCCTGCTCGGCGCCCCCGGGCAGCTCGAGGAGGTGCGGCTGGCGGCGCTCTGTGGGGCGACCGGGGCGCTCTGGCGCCTCGTCCACAACATCGCCCGGCTCGAACGCCGGCCCGGCGTCTACTCGCTGCTCGGCCTTGTGCGGCCTTCCCTGGCACTCGGGTTCGGCGTCGGCTTCGTCGCCGCCGGCTACGGCGTCGAGGGGGCGCTGGCCGGGATCGCGGTCGGCACCGCCGTGGGGATTCCGGTGGCGATCTTCGTCGGCAGGCACAACTACGCCCTCGGCCTGGATCTCAGCATCGTGCCCGACGTGTTTCGCCGCGGCGTCTTCGTCGTCCCGATCGTCCTCGCGATGTTCGTCATCACCAACGTCGACCTCTTTCTCGTCTCGGTCTACGCGCCGAGCGACGCCGTCGGTCCCTACCGGGTCGCTTCGCGACTCGGGATGGGGGTCTCCTACCTCGTCTCCGCCGTCTCGATGGCATGGTTGCCGCTGAGGCGCATCCCGCTGCACACGGCTATGAACGAGGAGCACGGACCGAGCGGCTTCGGCGCCACGCTGCTGACCGCCTTTTTGCTGGTCTGCATCTGGGCAGTGCTCGGCCTGGCCCTGCTCGCCGACGTGCTGATCGGCATCGCGCCCGACTCCTATTCCGACGCCGCCCCCCTGGTGCCGCTGGTCGGGCTGGGGATCGTCGCCTACGGCGTCACCCTGATGATCTACCGGGGGGCGAAGTTCCCCAATCGGCGCCGCAGCTACATCCTCGTGCTGCTGGGCGGCGCGGCGCTCTTCCTGGTGGCGGGCCTGGTGCTGGTGCCGCTGTACGGCGGCTACGGCGCTGCGATCGCCCAGATCATCGCCTTCGTCGTTGCCGCGGCGGTCATGCTCTGGCTCGCGCAGCACTCCGAGCACCCCCTGCCGATCCAGTACGGGCGCCTCGCCCGCGGGGTCGCCCTCGGCCTCCTCTGCATCGGCCTCGGCCAGCTCGTCTCGCCGCTTGCCGGCGATTGGCGGCTGCTCGTCGACCTCGCCATCCTCGCCGCCTTCCCGGCGATGCTGGTCGCCGCCCGCGCCTTCCCGGGAGAGGAGCTGCGCGCCTTCGTCGACCTGCCGCGGCTCGGCCGGCGGCGGCGCTCGGAGGAGCTGCTGGCGAAGGTGGAGGGGCTCGACCCAAAGGACCGGCGTCTCGTCGCCATGCTCGTTCCCAAGGGCAGCTCGACGGTGCGGGCCGCAAGGGCGCTGGACGCCAGCGAGCCGGAGGCGATGGCGCGCTTCGTCGCTTCCCTACGCGCCCTCGCTCCGGCTCCGGCCCCGGCCCCGGCCGACCGCGAAGCCGCTAACGGCGACGCGGCGGAAGCCGGGAGGGAGAACGGCGAGGCGCCGGATCGAGATCCCGAAATCGGCGCCTACCTGCTGGCCGAAGGGAGCTTCGCGACGCGCGACTGGCTCGGCGAGCAGCTATGCGAGGACGGGGTCGACCCGCTCGACCTCGACGTCCTCGACCTGACCCTGGGCCGGCTGCGGCGGATTCCGAGGCGGGAGTGGAAGCGGCTCGCCCGCTGAGCCGGTCGCGGCCCGGCTGGTCGGCGGCCAACCGGGGCAACCGCGCCGCCCGCCGGGAGCTGCTCGACGCGATCCGCGCCGCGGCGGCCCCGCACCTGCGGGGCGACGGCGGCCTGCTCGACTGCGGCTGTGGGACGGGGTGGCTGCTCGAGGCGCTGGCCGCCGACGGCGTGTCGCCACGGCGCCTGCACGGCGTCGACCTTGACCCCGAGCGAGTCGCCGCCGCGGCGCGGCGGGCGCCGGGGGCCACGGTGCGCACCGCCGACGCCCGCTCGCTGCCCTACCCCGACGGCGCCCTCGCCGCCGTCTTCCACGTCGTCTCACTCTCCTCGGTCGGCTCGGAGGAGGCGGTGCGGGAGGCGCTCGTCGAGAGCCGCCGGGTCCTCGCCCCGGGCGGAGTGCTGGCGGTCTACGAGCCGCGCCTGCCGAACCCGTTCAACCGCGAGACGCGACGGGTGCGCCGGGCCGACTTCGCGGCCGCCGGGCTGGCCCTGTCAGAGGTGCGGTCGCTGACGCTGTTGCCGCCGCTGGGCCGGCGCCTGGGAGGGCTCACGCCCCGCCTGCACCCCCGGCTCTCGCGCCTGCCGGCCCTGCGCTCCCACCGGCTGCTCGTCCATCGCGCACCCGCGCTGTAGCGACGATCCTCAGCAGTTCCTCGACCCGCCGCTCGACGGTGTGCCCGGCGAGGACAAGGGCGCGGCCGCGACGGGCCATCTCGCGGCGTCGGTCGGGGTCGGCGAGGCAGCGGTCGAGCTTGCGCCGCAGGTCGGCGGGGTCGCGGTAGGTCTCGACCGCGCCGGGCAGCTCCGCGGCGATCGCCGGGTTGTCGTCGGCGAGGACGAACGCCTCGCAGGCGAGGGCGTCGAAGACCCGGTTGGAGACGAAGCCGTGGCGGCGCATGTCGTCCCAGTGGTCGCAGAGGACCACGTCGCAGGAGGAGTAGAGCTCGTGCAGCTCGGCGTGGGGGACGTGCTCGGCGACGAAGTGCTCGGGCGCGAGCAGATCCCAGCCGCGCCCGTAGAGGGCGGGGGGGTGGCCGGCCTCGATCGCGTCCCAGACGATGCGGCGGAACTCGCCGCGCCAGTTGCCGACGAAGGTGACCGGGTGCCCGTTCTCAGACGTCGGGGCGGGGTGGAAGAGGAGCGGGTCGGTGAACTGCAGCAGCGGCTCTACGGGCGGCCGGACGGGGCCCCGCAGCTCCTTCGCGTAGCGCCGCGAGGCGACCAGGACGCGGTCGTAGCGGTCCAGCTCCTCGACCGGCGTCTCC
>DASTYR010000231.1:0-5743 GCA_035764795.1 Solirubrobacterales bacterium
GCTTGCCTGGGCGGCGAGCATGGGCTTGGTGCTCGCCGTAGCGGCACTGTGTGTCGTGGTCGTGAGGCTGCTGGAGCCGCCGTCCAGTGGAGAGGACCAGATTCTCTTCGTCGCGCTGGCCACTGCCTTCACGGCGGCCCACGCCTCGATCGAACTTGTCATGTTCCACCACCGCGCGCATCTGAGCTTCACCCGCGCCGGGATGATCGACGTTGCCCGTGGCGCCGCGATGCTGGTGGCGGCGCTGATCGCCGGGCTCGGGTTGATCGGGTCCGGGCCCATGGTGGCGGCCTGGACGGCCGGCGCGGTGCTCGTCGTCGCCCTGATCGCATGTGTGCCGCTCGGCCTCGCGACCCTTCGCGCCCGCCCCCTGGCAGCAATCGCGGGGGACTTCGGACGGGAGTCGGGCTGGCTGACCTGCTTCTACCTCACCTCTGCCTCGTTCTCCTACGCGACGATCTTCGTCGTTGCGGTGCTGCTCGACGACGAGGCCATTGCCAGCTACGGAGCCGCAGTCCGCTACATGTCGTTCGTCTACGGCCCCTTCCCGGCCCTGATGGCGGTGATGAGGGTGCGCACCTCACAGGAGGACCTGGTCGATTCGCCGCAGCTTCAGCTCAGCATGCTCGCCAGCTGGGTCAAGCGAACCTTGCCCCCGAGTGTGCTCGTCCTGGGGCTGGCTGCGGCTGCGGCGCCGCTGATCATCCCGGCCATCGACGGTGGCCGATACCCCGATTCGGTGCCGATCTTCCAGATCTTGCTGATCAGCGCGCTGTTCCAGTACGCGACGATGCCGGCGCCCAACCTGCTGATGAGCCAACGGCGCTACGAGCTCCTGGCGGGGGTGTACGCGATCGCGATGCCCGTGCACGTCGCCGTCCTGGTCGCCGCGTCCCCTGCCGGAGTGATTGCCGTCGCCGCAGCGTCCGTCGCGGTGAGGATCGTGGAGGTGATGACCGTGACCTACCTGGCGACCCGGGGGCTGCCTCGCGGCTCCGGACCAGCCTTGCCCCACGCGTAACGCAGCGGGTAGACTCGTCGCTTCCGAAGGCATGGTGAGCAAACCCAAATCCGCCGCGCTGCATCCCGGTCCTGGGTTTCGGATCGAGCTCGACGTCAAGCGCCCGAAACCGGAGACGGTCACCGGCCTCGGCGCGTTCGACACGCCCGCCATCTCCGACCTGATGAACCGGCTCTACACGATGGCCCCGACCATCCGGAACCTGACCGACGACGAGCTCGGCATCCTTGGCACCGCCTGCACGGTCAAGGTCTACCCCGGCGACAACCTGATGGTTCACAAGGCCCTCGACGTTGCCAAACCCGGAGACGTCATCGTCATCGACACGAGCGGCTCGACGATGACCGCGGTCCTGGGAGACCTGATCTCCAACAAGGCACGCCACCGTGGCATCGCCGGCTTCGTGGTCGACGGCCTCGTGCGCGACCTCGCAGGGATCCGAGCGCTCGGCGACTTTCCGGTCTTCGGGCGCGGCGTGACGCCGATCGGCCCCCTGCACCGCGGCCCGGGCGAGATCAACCACCCGATCTCCTCCGGCGGCGTCGTCGTGCATCCCGGTGACGTCATCGTCGGCGACCTCAACGGCGTCGTGGTCGTCCCGCGTGAGATCGCGGACGCGCTCCTCACCAGGCTCGAGACCGGCGCGCGGAGCGAATCCGACTACCTGGCCGCTGTGTCCCGTGGCGATTTCTCCAACGATTGGGTGGACAAGCTCCTTCGCGAGCACGGGCTTCCGGACGAGAGCTTCGGGCCCAACGGCGCCACCTGAGCTTGGCGCGCATCTCGTTCATCGGCTTCGGCGAACTCGGCGCCGGGCTGGCGGAGCGACTCGGCGCCTCGAAAGCACACGACCTACGGGCCTGGATTCGGGCTCGAGCCGATCGGACCGCCGACGACGCGCTCAGCCAACGGGTCGCCTCGGCCGGCGTCGAGCGATGCCCGTCGCTCGGTGAGGCCGTGGCGGGAGCCGATGCGGTGTTGTCGGTGGTCCCCGGCACGGCATCGCGCCCGACTGCCGAGCGCAGTGCCGAGTTCCTGGATCCGGGCGCCCTCTACGTCGATCTGACCACGACCGCGATAGCCGACAAGGAGGCCGGAGCACGAGCGGTCCAGGGGGCCGGCGGTCGTTACGTCGACGCCGCCGTTCTCGGCGCTGCCGCGGTGGCGGGCGCGACCCTGCCCATCGTCGCCAGTGGCGACGGGGCCCACGAGTGGCGCGAGCTTTCGCGCTGCGAGGGACTGTCGACGCAGGTGCTGGACGGCCCCGCCGGACGCGCCACCCAGCTCAAGCTGCTGCGGAGCGCTTACATGAAGGGGCGGGACGCCTTGGTAGTCGAGACTCTCCTCGCGGCTCGCCGCGTCGGCCTCGAGGATCGTCTCGCCGCGAGCATCGAGGGAGCCGGCGAGCGTGTCCCCTTCCCCGACCTCGCCGATCGGGTGCTGCGATCGCTGGCCGTGCATGCCGAGCGGCGCGCCAGGGAGCTGAGCGAGTCCGCCGACGCGCTGCTGGCCGTGGGAGTCGACCCCCAGCTCGCCCGAGCCGGGGCCGACGTGCTGCAGAGGGTCGCCGATACGGGCCTTCGCGAGGAGCTCGGCGGCGAGCGGCCGGATAGTGGAGCCGCCGTTCTCGCCCTCCTCGACGAGCGCATGACGAGCGAGGAGTGAGAACCCTGTTCTAAGGGCTTCTCAACCGCGTAGTAAGCGTTCCAGGATCGGGATCGCCACGCGAGTAGCGCCCTCCGGGTCGGCAACGACGTAGTGGTGGTGGATGCCCGGCGTGCCGTTGACCTCGTTGATCACTCCGCCCACCTCGCGCAGGGGTCGGGTCGGGTCGGGCGTGATCACGTCCACCCCGGCGAGCGTCAGGCCGACCGCCTGGGTGGCGGCGCGCGCCTCGGCGAGCAGGTCGTCCGAGAGGGGCCCCCTGTAGGTCTCGGTATGAGCGGCGCCGTTATCGCTGGTGATCGTGCGGATCGGGACCGTGCGACCCGCGGCCGGGACCGAGGACAGCGAGAGGCCGGCTCGCTCGAGCGTCAGCAGCAGGTCGAGCTCGACGCCGAGTCGCTCCAGGCCGGCGGCGCCACCGGCTTTGACCCGACGCTCGTTCTCCACCCGCATCAGCTCGGCGATCTTCGAGCTCCCGTCTCCGACCACGCTGGCCGGGGTGTTGCGGATGACGTCCAATAGCTCCCCGTCGAGCAGCAGCAGGCGGTAGACCGCGCCAGGCGCCTGGCGCTCGACAAGGAGGCGATCTCCGCTCCTTGCCGCGTGTAGGAGGGCGCGGCGCAGTTCGGCCGGCTCCGCAACTCCGGCGGTCGTGCCGCTGCCACCGGCGGCCGCGACCGGCTTGACGACGACGGGGGCCTCGCAGCGCGCGAGGAACTCGAGCGCCGGCTTCGGGTCCCCGTACGTGCACTCGACGTGCTCGGGGATCGTCACCGCGGCATCGGCCAGTAGCCGCAGCGCCAGCGGCTTCTCGAGCGCAACCTGGAGCGTCGCGGCATCGTCGAGCGCGACGGTCTGCTGGAGAACGCGGGTCCGGACGCCATCGCGGCTGATCTCGAGGGCGCCGGGCGCCAAGCCCACCGCCTCCGCCCCAACCTCCGCCGCAGCCTCCCGCCATATCCGCTCGTACAGCGCGTCGCGCCCCCCCTGGTCGAGAGGCGCGAAGCGCCGTTGGTCGCGCAGGCGGCGGACGTAATAGCTGGGCCCGGCCGACCGGATGAGGTCGAGGCTCGCGACCAGGCCGCGGCCGCGGCGCCCCAGCCGCGCCATTCGCTCAGCGGCCGGCATCGGATCGCTCCGCCGGGCCTGGCCGCTGAGAGACCGACGCAACCTCGGCTCCGCTCGGCCCGGTCGAAGGCGGCCCCCCTGACCGCCCGGCGAGCTTCCCAACCCGCTTGACCTTTTCCGCGTGACGGACGATCGCGGGCAGCGGATCGTCGAGGCGGGCAACCGGGAAGCACTGACGGCGGGCTACGCTTCGCATCCACTCGAAGAAGCTGAGTTCGCCGTGGCGGCGGTAGGCGAGAAAGGCACGCGTGTCGTCGACGGGCTCCCATAGCCGCATGTCGTCGGCGTAGACGTCGACCGGCGGCGTCGGCCGGCCGATCAGCCGGTTGTATGAGAAAAGGGCGAGATCGACGCCGGAGCGACGGATCAGCTCATTCGAAGCCGTAAACCGGGCGTTGCACTCGATCAGCTTCAGGGCACCGTCGCGACCGTCGCGCTTGAACTCGACGTTGCCGAGGCCGCGCAGGCCCACCGCCTCGAAGAAGCGCTGTCCGACCTCTGCCACCTCGTCGTCGTGGGTCGTCCCGTGGTAGGTGCCGAGCCCGAACCCGGGTGGGTACTGGCGGATCTTGCGCTTCGTAAAGCGCAGGAGCGGCGCACCGTCCTGGTCGATGTAGCTGTAATAGGAGACGAATTCGTCGTTGGGCCCGCAGATCACCTCGGTGGCCAGCATCTCGACGTCGAGGCGCTGCAGCCTCTCGACCTCACTGCGCAGCTCATCGGCTCCCGCGATTACAAGCGCCTTCGCCTTCGAGTTCGCCCGCGCCTGAAACAGGTGGGAGTGGGCGGGCTTCAGAACGCATGGGTAGCTCAGCTCGGCGGCGACCGCCTCTGCGTCGGCGGTCGTGCGCAGTGAGACGGTGCGAGGCGTCGCGATTCCCTGCGCACCGGCGAGCTCGTAGGTGCGCGTCTTGTCCAGCATGTCGAGGAGCACCTCGTCGTCGGCCTCCATCGGCAGCAAGCCCCACTCCACCAGGTCGGCGCGATGACGGGCGATCAGTTCGACCCCGTGGTCGCTCCCGGCGAGGACCACAGCGCCGGTGGGAGCCGTCTGCAACCACTCGAGCATGCGGCTCTGGGGTTCGGTGTCGCCGACCTCTACGAAGGACGCACGCTGTCGTGACAGTCGCGCCGGAGAGTCGTGCCGGTCGAGCACGTGAACCTCTACGCCGGCGTCCCAGAGGCTGCGGGCGATCGAGATCGCCGTAACGGTCCCGCCGAGGACGATTGCCGGCGGCCCGGGAGGTGACTTCTCGTTGCTGGTGCCGGCGCGCTTCACCCCGGGTTCTTTCGGGGCACCAGCACCAATCGCTTGAACTCTGCAACGAGAAGGCCGTCCTGATTGAGGACGCGGGTGTGCACCTTGACGATTCCGCGATCCGGTTTCGAGGAAGACGGCTTGACGTCGAGCACCTCGGTCTCGCAGAAGAGCGTGTCGCCGTGGAAGACGGGATTCGGGTGGCTGAGGTCTTCGGTGGCGAGATTGGCGATCGCCTTGCCGGAGACGTCGGAGACCGACATGCCGAGGGCGAGCGAGTAGACGAGCGGCCCGACGACGACGTTGCGGCCCTGCTGCGATCCCTTCGCGTAGACGTCGTTGATGTGCAGTGGGTGATGGTTCATCGTGATCAGGCAGAAGAGGTGGTCGTCGGCCTCGGTCACGGTCTTCGCCGGCCAGTGCTTGTAGACGGCGCCGACCTCGAACTCCTCGAGGTAGCGGCCGTAGCTATGCGCTCCCGACGCCTCGCGCTCGGCCTGATCAGTGGTCAGCTCGTACATCTGCTCGCTCATCGGTTGGAGATCTCCTCTGGGTTGGACGGCGCAGGATGCTATCGGTGGCTACGTCCCGCCCGCCGACTAGGCTGCCGCTCGATGCCGGAGGAGAAACCCAGCGTCGACCGCCAGCCGGCGACGCCGAGCAGGCGGCAC
>DASTYR010000232.1:0-5965 GCA_035764795.1 Solirubrobacterales bacterium
TCTTCGACTCTGGTTCATGCTGGTCACGGCTGGGGCCATCTTCCTCCTAGCATGGGCTGGCGTTGACGCTCCCGCTCAAGCGTTGGCAGCCCCCTCCCAGGCCTGGCAGCGATGCGATTCGACCGACCTGCTGGGGCAGCGGTGCAGCAATCCCCGCGGACTAGTCGCGGATCCAGTCACGGGACACATCTTTGTGGCCGACCAAGCCAACCAGCGGGTCGTTGAGTTCGATGCCCTCGGGGGCTTTCTCAGAGCTTGGGGTTGGGACGTGGTGGCAAGTGGCCCGGGCGAGGACACCTCAGTCCCAGAGGATCAATTCGAGGTCTGCTTTCCCGAGAACGGCGATGTCTGTAAGGCCGGGGTGGCCGGCGGTGGCGTTGGCCAGTTCTCCGCGCCGGCCGGAGTAGCACTCGACAGCGCTGGCAATGTCTACGTTGTCGATTTCAGCAATCGGCGTGTTCAGAAGTTCGACCGCAAAGGGAACTTTGTGGTGATGTGGGGCGGTCAGGTCAACCAAACGAAGGTTGAAGCTGGCGCGCCCGAAGCCCAGCAGAACCGCTGTCCAGTCGATCCAGCCGACGTCTGCAAGGCAGGCGTGCAGGGCGCTGGAAGCGGCCAGTTCGGTCAATGGTCCGTAGGTAACTTCATCGCAGTCGATCGCAAAGGCAGCCAAGCCGTTGCTGACGACGTGGTCTACGTTGGCGATCAGGATCGCATCCAACGCTTCGATACGACTGGGGTCCAGCTGGGCGCAATCCCCGTTACGGGGATCGTTCAATCGCTTGCAGTCGACTCAGCCGGGAACCTGTACTACCGGGTCAGCGAATCCAGCGAGATTCGCAAGATCGGCCCAGGGGGCGAACCCCTTACGCCCACCTTTGTAATCCCTAAACCTGACGCATTCACGACGCCTCAGCCGACTGCGATTGCCGTCGACTCACGCGGCCATGTCTTTGCATTCAGTAACGTTGGAACTGGCAACGCCTCGGTGCCCCTGGATCGAATCTTCGAGTTCGACCCCAGCGGCGAGCTCGTTACAAGCTTCGGCAAAGAGGAATTCGATGGCTCGAATGGGCTGGCAGCAAATATCTGTCCGGGCAGCGAACCTCCAGGTAGCCTCTACGTCACCAACCTAAGCATCTCCAACGGCTTCGTTCGCGCCTACGGTACCGAGCCTGTCGGGTGCTTCAAGGCCAGGACGCAGCCGGCTACCGACGTCGGGGAAATGAGTGCGCGACTTAATGGCAGCATCGACCCCGACGGCGTGCTGACGAGCGAATGCCGCTTCGAATGGGGTCCTACCA
This sequence comes from Solirubrobacterales bacterium, assembly GCA_035764795.1. GTDB lineage: Bacteria > Actinomycetota > Thermoleophilia > Solirubrobacterales > 70-9 > VRUE01. The sequence continues at coordinate 1,305 of DASTYR010000232.1, forward strand.
CCGCCTACGGCAACACGGTGCCGTGCGCCCAATCCCCTGCAACGATTGGGTCCGGCAGCGAGCCGGTCCCCGTTCACGCCGACATTTCGGGGCTCGCGGCAGACACCGTCTATCACTTCCGTCTTCGCGCGAGGATCAGCGGCGAAACTGAGACCGGCCCCAACGTGACGTTCAAAACGAAAGGGCCACCCGTCATTGCCGACGAGCACGTGGTCGCCACCACTGCCACTACTGCGACCGTGCGGGCGTTGGTCAACCCAGGGGGTTTCCCGACCACCTGCCGAGTCGACTACGGCCTGACCGAAGCCTACGGTCAGAATACTGTGCCGGTTGTGGTCGGCGAGGACCAGGCCGAGCACGTCACGACGGTCATGGTCGACGGACTACAACCGCGCACGACCTACCACTGGCGCTTCGCTTGCCAGAACACCGCCGTGGCGGATGGCGGGCTTACCGAGGGAGTGGACCGCACGTTCACCACCTTCCGCTCGCCCAAACCAGAGCCTTGCCCCAACGATGCCTTCCGCTACGGTGCCTCGGCAGCCTTGCCGGACTGCCGTGCCTACGAGATGGTCTCCCCGGTCTCAAAAAACGGTGCGGACATCGTCGGCGGACGCACGATTGAGGGCGAAGACATGGGCAGCTACGTCCAGGCCTCCCCCGACGGCGACAAGATCACCTACTCGGCTCTCTTTCCGGCCTTCTGCGACTCGCCCAACAGCTTCTCCTACAACCAGTACTTGGCTGTGCGCAGCGAGAGCGAGCCGCGCCGCGCAGACGACGGCTGGTCGTGCGAGGGCATCCACCCGCCGTATGAGGGCAGACGGTTGCCGGGTGCGACGCCTGGCGTGACCCGCGACTTCATCGCCTTTTCGCCCGACCTTTGCAGTGCCTGGATGGTCGACCTGCAGACGCCGGCGATCTTCTCGGGCGGGCAGGACGAGGCGGCCAACCTCTACCGGCGCCAGAACTGCGATCCGGAAGCTGGGGCGTTCGAAGCACTGACCGACGTGCCGGTGCCTCTGGAAGGAGAGCCTAGAAGGAGCTACGTCGACCAGTTTTCGGTGCAGGGGTCTTCCGAGGACTCCCGGCACGCGCTATTCGTGGCGAAGGCGCAACTGACCTCCGACGCCCACTCCGGCACCAACGCGCAGATCTACGACCGCTTCGAAGGCGCCCTGAAGTTGGTCAGCGTGCTGCCCAGCGGCACGGCCGACACTGGCAACACCGCGGTAGGTAGCGGCTGGGGCGGCAACCTCGAGGGAGCGGTCTCCCAGGATGGCTCCGCCGTCTACTGGACCTCGGGCGTCGACCAAGGATTCGGCAAGCTGTTCGTGCGGCTCCTGCCCGGGCAGGGCAAACTGGCGCCGGGGGAAGAATGCACGGAGTCCGGCAAGGCCTGCACGGTCGCGGTCAGCAAAGGCTCCACCGTCCCCTTCTTCCACAAAGCTTTCTTCTGGGCGGCCTCGCCAGACGGCTCCAAGGCTCTGTACTCCGAAGGCGAGCTGAGCTCCGGCAGCGCCGACCTCTATCTGTTCGATCTGGCAAGCAAGACCTCCCAGAAAGTCGCCCAGAACGTGAGGGGGGTCGCCGGCACGAGCGATGACCTCTCGCGCGTCTACTTCATCTCGCGCAAAGCGCTGGCGGGCTCAGGGCCCAATAGCGAGGGGGACGAAGCGATGGAGGGCCAACCCAACATTTACCTGCTGCAGGGAGGGGTACCCAACTTCATCGCGACGCTACTGGAGAGCGAGATCGAACCGCAGGTCACCGGCATCCCTTACAGCTACGCCGCCTCGACCAAAAAAACGCTCCTGCGCCCGACCAGGGTCACCCCTGATGGCGGCACGCTCGCATTTGAGTCCCGGGCGGCGCTTGAGCCAGACTTCGACAATCGCGCTGAGGGGGGAAAACCGACGGTCCAGGTCTTCACCTATCGGGTGAACGGCGACCAGCTCACCTGCATCTCGTGCAACGCAGGTGGGGCGCGGCCGGCGGCACGGGAGATGCCGGGACCGTACCGCCGATGGGGCGGAGGCGATCAGACGGGCGTCCTCGCCGCCGCCTGGATCCCGACCTGGGAACACCCCCTGCACGCCTCCAATGTCCTCTCCGAGGACGGACAGCGGCTCTTCTTCAACTCAAACGACGCGCTGCTGCCCGAGGATCGAAACGGCGCCCAGGACGTCTATGAGTGGGAGGCGGCCGGGACGGGCAGCTGCAATGAAGAGAGCTCCAACTTCTTCGCCGAGAAGGGCGGCTGCCTCTACCTGATCTCCTCCGGCCGGCCGGCCGGCGAGGAAGGCGGCAGCTCCTTCGAATCGACCTTCTGGGAGGCGAGCCCCGACGGCGACGATGTCTTCTTCACCACCGCGGCCAGCCTGCTGCCCCAGGACCCCGGCTCCGTAGACCTCTACGACGCCCGCGTCGGCGGCGGCTTCCCGCAGCCATCCCCGTCCGAGGAATGCGATCCGGAGGCACAGGACTGCCGAAACCCCGGCCCGCCGCCGCAGTTCGCGGCCCCCGGCTCGAGCGCCGCGGGGCCGGGCAATCCGGTGCCACCACGCGACTGCAGTGGCCTCGCCAAGCGCGCCAAGAGGCTCGCGGGCGCAGCCAGGCGCGCCCGCCGCGCCGCCAGGCAGAGCGACCTCAAGGCCCTCGATCGCAAAGCGGCCCGTAAGACGGGCGCCGCCCGCAAGGCACAGCGCAAGGCGAGGCGCTGTCGGCGCGCCGACGGGGGGCAGGGACGATGAAGAGGCTCGCCACTCTCCTCGCCGCCTGCGTCGCCGCGTTGGCCCTCTGCGCCCCCGCCGCCCAGGCCGAGTTCGGCATCTACGGCTTCGACGTCTCCTTCACCGACCGGGAAGGCAATCCAGAGACCGAGGCCGGCGCCCACCCCTTCGCGATGACCACCTCGCTGGGGATCAACTTCACCGAAGAGGGCGGCCAGCCCTTCGCCGAGGGGCGGATCAAGGACATCGTGCTCGAGCAGATGGAAGGTCTGGTGGCCGACTCCAGCGCCTATGAGCCCTGCTCCTCGATCGAGTTCCTGGAAGGCGCCAACTGCCCGCTGGCCTCCCAGGTCGGCATCACCGCCGCCTCCTCGGACCTGACCGGCTGGGTCGCCTCTCCCGTCTTCGTCCTCACCCCGCCACCCGGGGCGCTCCTTCGGCTGGGCTGGAACGTCGCCAAAACGGCCAACATCGTGCTCGACGTCGGCCTCACCGCCGAGCCGCCCTACCGCGGCTACGCGGCCTCGCGAAACACGCCGCAGACCGTCGACGTGATCGCCTCCAAGACCGAGCTGTGGGGCCATCCGGGCGACCCCGAGCACGACGGCTTCCGCGGCGCCGAGCCGTTCGGCGGCTGCCTGAAGGAAAAGTCCTCCGAAGGGGTTCCGCTCGGCGACGTCGAGGGCTTCCAGTTCGAAAGCACCGGGGATACCTGCCCGCTCGAAAAACCTAACCCGCGCCCCTTCCTCACCACGCCGACGGACTGCTCGCAGACGCCCACGACCAGCTTCGACGTCACCTCCTGGGAAGGCGAGGGGGACAGCGGCTCAGACTCGACCCCGCCCTTCACCGGCTGCGGGAGCCTGCCGCCGCTGGCGGCGACGATCGCCGCCCAGCCCACCGCGACCGCGGCCGACAGCGCCACCGGCCTGGACTTCGCGCTCGAGATTGACGACCCGGGCCTGACCGAAGCCGGGAAACGCGCCATGTCCCACATCCGCGAGGTGCGCGTCGCCCTGCCGCCCGGGATGACCGCCAACCCCTCCCTGGCCGAGGGCCTCGGCGTCTGCTCGGAAGCCCAGCTGGGCGCCGAGACGCTTACCTCCGCCCCCGGCGCGGGCTGCCCGGAGACCGCCAAGATCGGCCGCATCGAGGTGCAGAGCCCGCTGGTCTCCGAGCCGGTCGGCGGCATCCTCTACCAGGCAGAGCCCCACGCCAACCTCGCCGACGACTCCCTCATAGCCTTCTACATCGTCCTCAAGCACCCCGGTCTCGGCATCCTCGTCAAGCAGGCGGTGCGCGTGGAGCCCGATCCCAGGACCGGCCAGTTGGTTGCGATCACCGAGGAGATTCCGCAGCTGCCCTTCTCGAGCTTCCGCCTCGACTTCCCCAGCGGCGAGCGCAGCGCCTTGATCACCCCACCCACCTGCGGCGCCCACGAGGCCAGGGCCGTGATCATCCCCTGGTCGGGCCAACCCGCCTCAATCGCCACGGCGAGCTTCCAGATCTCCTCTGGCCCCAACGGCGGTCCCTGTCCACCGGGCGGCGCCCAGCCCTTCGGCCCCGGCTTTGAGGCCGGCTCCAAGGGCCGCGCCGCCGGCGCCTTCAGCCCCTTCTCGATGCGCCTCACCCGCCGCGACGGCGACCAGGACCTGACCCGCTTCGACGCCACCCTGCCCCAGGGCGTGCTCGCCAAGCTGGCCGGCGTCTCGCAGTGCTCTGAGGCCCAGATCGCCCGCGCCAAGGCAAAGAGCGGGCGAGAGGAGCAGACTCTGCCCTCCTGCCCGGCCAACACGCGGATCGGCAGCGTCGACTCCGGTGCGGGGGTGGGCTCAGAGCTCACCTACGTGCAGGGCGACCTCTACCTCGCCGGGCCCTTTGCCGGCGCGCCCCTCTCGGCGGTGGCGATCGTCCCCGCCGTCGCCGGCC
>DASTYR010000233.1:0-2130 GCA_035764795.1 Solirubrobacterales bacterium
AGTCGGTTCTGTGCGCTAGGGGTGGGAGCGATGGTCCGTCCAGTGATCGTCTGTGTCGATGACGACCTGACCCGTTTCTGACTTCGCGCGACAGGTCGGCTCGGTTTTCAGACCACACTCGGGTGGTGTCGGGGTTCGGTCGGTGGGGGCGGGATTGCCCGCACCGGTGGTACCTCCGAGCATCGTTTCGTGGTTCAGAGGCGATCGTAGAGCCCGGTTTCGCGGCGCGGTCACGGCTGGACGCTCGTGAGGGCTCGGTGGTGGGCGCGGCGGGCGGCGTCGGCGGCGGCGAGTCCGTCGCGGCGGGCGGCACGGATCTTGTCGCCGCGGCCTTCGTGTTCGTCGTTGGGGGTGACGTAGCCGATGCCTTCGTGCAGCCGCACCGAGTTGTAGTGCACCTGGACGCGTTCGAGTTCGGCGGCGAGGACGGCGGGGTCGCTGATCCGACACAGGTGCGGCCACTCGTGTTTGACGTGGCTCCACAGTGACTCGATCCACGCCTGATCGGTCGGCGTGCCGGGACGACCGAAGTGCTGGGCGACCGACATCGAGGCCATGAAGGCCCGTGTCGAGTGCGAGGTCATCTCGGTGCCGTTGTCCGACACCGCCAGCAGCACCGGCAACGTCTCGTCATCGAGCTCGATCCGCTCCGGGTTGGCGAGGCGGTCATCGAGGTCGTCGAGGATCGCCTCGGCGCGCAGCGCCTGGGTGAACAGCACCTTGACGGTGACGCTGGTCGGTTCGGCGCTGAGCAGCGAGGTGATCCACTTGCGCGTGACGATGTCGACGATGGCGTACGCGTACTTCGCGGTCTTGCAGCGTTCGAACTGCGACATGTCCCAGCACCACAGCTGGTTCGGTGACCATTCCACCCACTCTGGCCAGGGCTTCTTCACACTCTTGGCCGGTCGGGGTTCGCCGGCGAGACGCAGCCCGTGGCGGGCCAGGATCCGATCGACCGTCGACGGTGAGACCCACACCCGCTCGAGATACGAGCCGCGGTGGGCGAGCTTGCGGTGTGACAGATCGACCGAGCCCCACTCCTCGAACAGCTCGATCACGGCATGCTCTTCCCACGCCAGGATGCCGTGGATCGGGTTGCCGCCCGGCGCCAGGTCGTCGAGCCGGTCGGCGAGGCGGCGTTGCTGCCAGCGCCACGCCCGCTGCCGGTCCAACTCGAGCACCCCGCAGATCCGCGTCAGCGACCAGCCAGCGTCGATCGCTTCGTCGATCACGTCGAGCAGCACCGCTTTGGCGGCCCCGTCGACACGCGCGGGGATCGGGCCGCTCATCCCCAGGCTGCTTTTCCCCGCAGCGCGGCGAGCTCGATCGCCTGCTCGACGATCGTCGTCTGCAACCGGTCGAGCTCGCCACGCATCCGGATCAGCTCGGCGTTCTCCACCGCGCTGTGCTGGCGTCGACCAGGACGGGACGCCTCCAACGCGGCGATCGCCCCATCGCGGGCGACCCGCTTGAGCGTGGCGATCGTCGTCCGGTCGACACCCGCCTCGGCTGCGGCCTGCACCGCAGTGAGCTGGCCGGTGAGCATCCGCACCCACAAGTCGTACTTCTGCTCGGCGGTCAAGAACCGCTTCGCTCGTCGACCATTCGCTGTCATCGGGATCCTCCCTCAGGCGGTCCCGACACCCTCCCAGCTGTGGTCTGAAAGAACGCGGATCCTGTCGCGCGAAGTCAGCGGCAACACACTTTGCGCGTCGCGCACTGCAACGACCGGCTGCGCTGATGCCGATCAGCCTCGACACGGATCGAGTCAACGACGACTCGGAACGCTCGACAGCGACCGCCGTGTAATGACCCCTTGTGCGGGTCGATCCCGACCCTCTGTGTCAACCTCTACTGAGGCGGATCGAGCAGTCGATTCATTGAGCTGAGAGGGCGGGGAGGAGTTCCCCGGTGACCACGACGACCAACCATTCCTTGAACGCGCGCGCCCAGGCTGGCGCCATGGGCGGCACCACCGATCCAGACCCGGAGGTCCCCGAGCGCGCTCGCGGCCCGCGGCGGTACTCGGCGAAGTACAAGGCGCAGATCCTGGAGGAGTACGAGCGGCTGGACAAGGCGAGCAAGGGCGCGTTGCTGCGGCGCGAGGGCCTGTACACGTCGCTGATC
>DASTYR010000234.1:0-4042 GCA_035764795.1 Solirubrobacterales bacterium
CGGCGGCGATCGCCGCCGAGGTCATCGCCAGCGCCAGGTTGGCGAGCAGATGCGGACGGCCGGTCCGGCGCAGCTCCGAAGCGAGCACCCCGGTCGCCGCCTCGTGTCTGGCAACTGCAAGCACTGGCACGCCGGCGGCGATCGCAACGGGCGCTTGGAAGAGGAAGATCGACTGCCAGGAGACCAGCTCGGTGAGCAGACCGCCGATGGCGGGACCGAGCGCCGCGCCGGTGGCGCCAGCCGCCGCCCAGACGACCGCCGCCCGCCGCTCGGAGCCGACGTTTGCCGGCAGCAGCTCGAGGATGGCGGTCACCGCGGCGGCGCCGCCAAGCGCCTGCACGCAGCGGGCGGCAATCAGCGTCCCGAGCTCCGAGGCCAGACCACAGGCGACACTGGCGCCGGCGAATACGGCGAGGCCAATCGCCGCCGTCCGGCCTGGACCGACGCGGCGGCCCAGCTGGGCGGCAGGCACGGCGGCCAGCGCCAACACGAGGTTGAACGAGACCAGCACCCAAGTGACGCCGGCCACGCCGGTGTCGAGCTCGCGGTAGATCTGCGGCAGGGCCAGAACGACGATCGAGGAGTCGGCAAGGACCAACCCAACCGCGATGGCGAGCGCGGCGAGACGGGGGCGTGGCTCACTCACCGGTAGCCGAGCTCCCGCGGATAGGTCTCGCGGTACTCCCCGCGTTTCTCGAGCACCTGCTCCACATAGCTACGAGTTTCCCCGAAGCGGATGTCATCGAGCTCCAAGTTCGTCCCGCCCCACTCTTCGACGTTGCCGAGTCCGGCGTTGTAGGCGGCCAGCGCCGCCACCTCGTTCTGGTCGAGCGCGTCGAGCAGGTAGCGCATGTAGAAGGTGCCGTAGGCGATGTTGACGTCGGGGTCGGAGAGGTCCTCGAGGACGAACTCGGTGCCACGGCTCCTGCGGGCGATGAAGCGGGCCGTGTCGGGCGTGATCTGCATCAAGCCGCGAGCGTCGGCATGCGACGTCTGGTCGCGGAAGTGCGACTCGGCGTAGATCATGCCGGCGACCAGCGCCGGCTCGACGTCCCACTGCGCCGCCTCCTGGCGGATGATGTCCTCGTGGCGCAGGGGGAGCGTGAGCTCCTGTATCGCGTCGTCGACTTTTCCGAAGACCCCCAGCGCCAAACCCGCCAGCACGCCGGCGGCCACAACGCCGACGCCGGTGAGAAGGCGGCGCCGGCGGACCGTGCGCTTTCGCCGGCTCCGCTTCGGGCTCATTGCCTCAAATTTGCAATGAGAGCGGACAGCTCTCGCTCGAGGTCCTCGATGCTGCCGTCGTTGACGACTACGTGCTCGGCTCGCGTGGCCTTCTCGTCCTGGCTCAGCTGCCGCGCCTCGCGCTCGCCGACGAAGGCGTGGCCGCGGGCTTCGGCACGTTTCCGCCGCACCTCGTCCCCGGCGATAACAGCGATCGTTGTGTCGAAGACCTTCTCCATCTCGGACTCGAAGAGCAACGGCACCTCGACCACGGCAACCTCGGTCTCGCTCGGCAAGGAGCCGAGCCAGGCGCCGATCTGCGCACCGACGAGCGGATGGATCTGCGCCTCAAGCCAGCCCAGTTGCTCGGGGTCGGCGAAAACGATCTCCCCCACCTTGGCGCGGTCGACCCGGCCGTCCGCAAGAATCCCCTCGCCCCAGCGCTCGACCAAACGGCCCAGCAGAGGCTCGGAGTCGAGCAGCTCGTGAACGACTGCGTCGCTGGAGATCGTCGCGGTGCCGAGCCGCTCGCACGCGGCCAGCGCTTCGGACTTACCGGCCGCGATGCCGCCGGTGAGCCCGATCGTCAGCGGCGCCACGCTGGCCGCCGCTCAGCCTTGCTCGGACTTGTCCTCGCCCGCGGCTTGGTCGAGGTCGTCGGGAGAGTCAGGCCTTTCCTCGACCGATTCCCCCTCCTGGGGCGCACCTTCGCCCTCCTGTGCCTCTTCGCTGGGGGTCTCGCCATTCGACTCCGCGACTGGCTCAGCAGCTTCCTCTTGAGCAGCAGTCTCTTGCGCAGCTGCCTCGGGCGTTGGCGGAACAGCCTGCTCGGCGATCGGCTCAACATCGTCGGTTGGAGCCTCCTCAGTGCTCTCTTCCGCGGGTGGCACGGCCTCTGAACCCTCGCCCGAAGCACCTTCAGCCGCTTCCATCTGCGCCCCCAGATCGCCCATCGGCATGTTCTGCCCCTCGACCCGCTTGATGCTCAGCGACAGCCGCCGCCGCTCCTCGTCAATCTCGAGGATCTTCACGTTCAGCTTGGCGTCGGGCTCAACCACCTCGCTCGGGTTCTCGACGTGGTGGTCGGCGAGCTCGGAGATGTGGACCAGCCCCTCGACCCCGGGCAGAATCTCGACGAAGGCGCCGAAGGCGACGACCTTGGTGACGGTGCCCTCGAGCACATCGCCGGGCCGGTGGGTGCTGACAACCCGCTGCCACGGGTCCTCCTGAGTCTGCTTGAGGCCGAGTGAGATCCGCTGCCGATCGCGGTCGATGTCGAGCACTTTGATCCGCACCGTGTCGCCGATCGAGACCACCTCGGATGGGTGGTTGACGTGGCTCCAGGAAAGCTCGGAGATGTGGACGAGGCCATCGATGCCGTCCAGATCGACGAAGGCGCCGAAGTCGACGATGTTGGAGATCGTCCCGTCGACGACCTGACCCGGCTCCAGACGCCCGAGGATCTGCTCGCGCACCTCTTTGCGCTCTTCCTCGAGCACGGCGCGGCGCGAGAGGACGACATTGTTCCGGCTGCGGTTCAGCTCGATCACTTTGCACTCGAGCGCCTGACCGAGGAACTCGTCGAGGTTGTGGACGCGCCGGATGTCGACCAGAGACGCGGGCAGGAAGCCACGCACGCCGAGGTCGAGGATGAGCCCGCCCTTGACGACCTCGATCACGCTTCCTTCAACCGGTTCGCCCGACTCGGCGGCAGCCTCTATGCGGCGCCAGGCCTTCTCGAAACGAGCCCGCTTCTTGGAGAGCACGAGACGACCCTCGCTGTCCTCTTTGGTGAGGACGAGGGCATCGAGCTCTTCGCCCAGCTCGACCTCGTCGGCCGGGTCGACCGACTTGCGGATCGAGAGCTCCGTCGAAGGGATGACGCCCTCCGACTTGTAACCGATGTCGACGAGGACCTCGTCTTTGTCGATCCGCACGACCTTGCCCTTGACGACGTCACCCTCGTCGAAGGAGACCATCGTCGCCGCGTAATTGGGGACGACCTTGCCCGCTACTTCGAGCAGCAGGCCACCGGAGCCCTCGACGGGTTTGCCGGAAGTCTCGGTTGAACTGGTCGTATCGGTCACGGACACAGCGGCGAATGATTACAAATTCCGCCCCCTGCTCGGCTCCCGCTCCGGCGCGAAGAATCAGATATGCACGCGCCCGCGCTCCCGCGGTCGCAGGGGGCGGGTGGTCGATACCCTGAACGCCGATGCCGGTTCGAGCGACCAAGCGCGGGGGCGAGCGCGTGCCGATCGACGGACACCATGACGTCCTGATCTGCGGGGCCAGTTTCGCCGGTCTCGCCGTCGCCCGCGAGCTGGCCGGTAGCGGCGCCGACGTACTTGTAGTCGACCGCTACGAGATCGGCGAGCGCCAGACGTCGGCGTGCGGCATCCCGACCGAGTGGCTGCGGGCCACCGGTCTGATGGATGCCGAGCGCCAGCGCTTCGACTCGCTCCTCATCCACACGCCGCACGGCAGCAAGCGCTATCGCCTGCCCTGGACCTTCTCCACCTTCGACTACCGCCAGCTCTGTGCGCTGCTCTGGGAGGGGTGCGAGGCTCGCTTCGAGACCGCCAAGGTCAACGGCAGGGCATCGAGCCCGAACGGGGACGGCGCGATCGCGGTCGAGACCGATCGCGGCGTGCTGTCGGCACCGCTCGTCGTCGACGCGCTCGGCTGGCGCCGCATGCTCGCGACGGACGATGGCTTCCAGCCCCCCGACGCGCCCCTCTCGCGCGGCCTTGAGGTGCATCCGGAAGGCGGCGGCGAGGATCTGGAGGTCTGGATCGACCGCCGCTACGTGCCCGCC
>DASTYR010000235.1:0-3280 GCA_035764795.1 Solirubrobacterales bacterium
GCCGACCGCGGCGAGGCCGCCGCCGGTCGGCAGCAGCAGCTCGGCGACGAGCAGGCCGACGGCGATCAGGGCGACTACGACAAAGAGGTCCATAGCTCGATTATCCGCTCTTGACGCCGCGGCCGAGTGCATAGCGCTCGATGTCGGCGCGCAGCTCAGCTTCGTCGTCGTAGGGACCCAGTTTCAGATAGGCCAGCTTCCCCGCGCGGTCGTAAAAGGCCGTCGTGGGCAGTCCTCGCTTTGCTTCGCTGTCGATGCTCTCGGCGATCTCCTCGTCGGGGTCGGAATAGCTGGGGTAAGGCAGCGGCTCTTCGCGCAGGAACGTCTCGGCCGCGTCGTCGGAGTCCTGTTTGTCCACGCCGAGGAAGGCGACCCGCTTGCCGTAGTCGGCCGCGGCCTGCTGGAAGTAGGGGAACTCGAAGCGGCAGGGGCCGCACCACGAAGCCCAGAGGTTGACGATGACCGGATGCCCCCTGAGCCCGGCTAGGCGCCGCTCGTAGGCCTCCCTGCCGCCGTCCAGCAGCTGGTTCTCCTGGGCGTAAAGGGCGGCCAACGGCGGCGGCGCCCCGGCGAGGGCCTTCGCGTAGTCGGGCGGAGGAGCGCCCTCCTCGGAGGATCCGCAGCCGGCCACGGCGGTGGCGGTTGCGACGAGCAAGGCGACGAAGCGTGCATTCATCCGGACTCGCTGGCTACAATAAGGATGTTCGGTTCGCCGGTATGCGAGCCGCTTGAGACCGCCGGGGAGGAGCCAGAGCCGATCCCGGGCACCCTCTCGATCTCTTCCGGCAGCACGCAACGCGCCGCTGCGGGAACGAACCCACCGAGGCTTTCAATGCCCAAGACCAGCGAAGTAGCCGCACCCGCGGCCGTTCCCTCAGACGCCGACATCGAGCGGGCGGCGGAGTTCGTCCGCGAGCCCTTGCTGCTCGACGGCGAGGGACCCGATGCGCTTGCTCCGGGCACGGCGCGCCGCCGCGCGCTGGACGCCGCTCTGCGCGAGCTCGACGGTGGGGCCGAGCACCCCTCAATCCAGTGGCGACAGGACTTCTCGCTGCTGCTCGGTTTGGAGCGGCTGTTGGCCGAGGACCCGCCGAAGCTGCGCGACGGTGCCGAGCTCAACCCGCACCAGGTCGACGCCCTCTCCGGGACCCTGACCGAGCTGATGTCCGAGCAGCAGACCGCGGCCGAAAACGGCGACGAGCCGGCGGCGCTTTCCGAGGACGGCGAGGCGAGCGCGGGTGCCGAGGAAGACGAGGAGGAGCCCGACGAGCTCGCACCCGACGAGGAGGAGCCGCAGGACTGGGAGGAAGAGTCCGCCGAGGAGGACGAGGAGGAGCCGCCCCCCGAGGGCGACGCCGACGACCCGGGCGCCGACCGCCGCTTTTGGTTCGAGCACGCGACCGGCGCCGGCAAGACCGTCGCCGCGGTCGGCTTCATCGACGCTTCCCGTACCGGCGGCGTCCTCATCCTCACCCACCGCCGCAACCTCGTCGACCAGTTCATCGGCGAGATCTCCGACCGCGGCTACAAGGAGCGGCTGCGGCCGCCGCTGTTGGGCGATCGCGACGACCCCGAAGGCCCGGTCACGGTCGAGACCTACCAGTGGTTCGTCCGCAACCACAAGAAAGTCTCCGACGCCTACTCGATCGTCATCTGCGACGAGGCGCACACGGCGCTGGGGGAGAAAACCAGCGCCTGCATCCGCGCCTGGACCGGCCCCGTCTTCATCGGAATGACCGCGACGGGCGCCCTGATCGCCCGCCACGTCGCCGACCTCTTCCCGACCCAGACCTCGCGCTTCGACCTCGCCCAGGCGGCGCGGCGCGGCGTGATCGCGCCGTTGCGCTGCATCCGCATCCCGCCCGGGCCGGGGGTGCGGACGATCGCCAAGGTGCCGCTGCGCAAAGGCGAGGTCGACCAGGACTTCGACCAGGAGGAGCTGGCTGCGCTGCTCGACCAGGAGCCTTTCAACGTCGCGATCGCCGACCTCTACAAGACCCGCTTCAACAACGTCCCCGGCGTCCTCTACACGGCCGGCGTCCAGCACGCCAAGAACGTCGCCAAAGCGCTGCGCAACGCCGGCATCAACGCCCGCGCCGTGTCCGGCGAGACGCCGAAGCGCGAACTGGCCGAGATCCTCGCCGCCTTTGAGCGCGGCAAAGTCGACGTGCTCTGCAACGCGATGCTGCTCGCCGAGGGCTGGAACTCGCCGCGGGCGACGATCTGCATGCACCTGGCGCCGACCGCCTCGCGCCGCATCTACCAGCAGCGGGTGGGGCGGGTGACGCGGCGCGCGCCGGGCAAGGAGGCCGGCTTGGTGATCGACTTCGTCCACCCGGCGACGACCCACGACGAGACGATCGTCACCCTGCACAGCCTGCTCGACCGCGACGTCTACCGCGGCGGCGCGATCGTCGTCGGCCCGGTGCGGCGGGGGCGCGGCCGCCGGGTGCGGGTCGAGCGGCGGATCGTCCCCGTCTCCGACGACTCCGAGCGCCGTACCCAGGTGCTCGAACGCGAGCTGTGGCGGATCGCCGTGGAGAACCTCGATTACCCCGAGCAGCATGCCTGGGCGGCTCTGGCCGGCGCTCGGGTCAACCCGCAGAACTGGCGCCGAGCACGCTCGATGCTGCAGAACGACCGCACCAAAGAGCTGCGGCGCCGTTTCCTGCTCACCTGCGTGCAGCGCAACCGCAACTCGCAGCTACGGCTGAAAGCGCTGGGGGAGATCGCTGACCTGCGCGATCCCGAGGCCTTCGACGACGCGATCGAAATCGTCGGCAACTGGAGCCGCGAGGACAAGCGGGCGGGAACCAAGTGCCTGCTGCAGGCGTTGGTCGACAAACGGATCGGCCGCCGCGATCAGGCGCAGGCGTGGGTTTGGCGCCTCGCCACTTACACGCGCGAGCTGCACGAAGAGTATGCCGTGCAGAGGTGGGCGGAGACGAAGCGGCTGCTCGGCCTGTTGGTCAACTCGTCCGGTCGGGCGCACGGTCGCAACGCGCGCCGGCTCGTCCACGCGGCGCGCAAACAGGACCGGCGCCTGGCGGTGGCGCTGCTCGCCGCGGCGGTATCGCACACGCCCGAAGGCGAGGAGGTGTTGCGGGGCGCGCGGATGCGGATGGCCCGTAAACCGTCGGCGACGGCGCGCGAACTGCTGCGCAACTTCCCCAAGAGCGGCCGCCGGCGCCGCAAGCGCAAGAAGGGCAAGGCCGAAGACGACGGCGATGTCGTGACGGCCGAGCAGCAGGCGACGGTGGAGGCCCGGGAGAACGACGAG
>DASTYR010000236.1:0-5871 GCA_035764795.1 Solirubrobacterales bacterium
CGGGCAACACGTCGCGCGCCTCGGCGGCGCGGGCGACGAGGACGGGCCGGCCTGACACATCGACCGCCTCCAACGCCTCCACCAGCGCCTCGGCGACGAAGCGCTCGGGGACGATGTCGGCGGCGATGCCATGCTCGGCCAGTGCGCGGGCCGTGCCCGGGCCGATCGCAGCGATGCGGGTCGCGCTGCCGGCTTGCGCGGGCGCCGGCCCTTCGCCTGCGCTCGGCCCCGCCGCCCCGCCGAAAGCGCGGGCGTCGAGCCCCGCCGCCCGCATCGCCTCAAACAGCAGGTGCACGCCGTTGGGACTGGTGAGGCAGATCAACGCGTAGTCCCCGATTCGCTCGACCGCGCGGCGGACCGTTTCGCCCTGGATCCGCGGTTCGATCCGAATCGCCGGCAGCTCGACGACGTCGGCGCCGAGGTCGCGCAGGGTCGCTGCGAGGCCGCTGGCCTGGGCGCGCGCCCGGGTAACGACGATCCGCTTGCCGTGCAGCGGGCGCCGCTCCAGCCAGGCGAGCGTCTCGCGCCGCGCGACCACCGAGCCGACCACGATCAGCGCCGGCGCGCCGATCCCCTCGCGTGCGACCGCCTCGGCCAGCGTCCCGAGCGTCGCGACGACGGTGCGCTGGCCTTTCATCGTGCCGCGCTCGATCGCGGCGGCGGGCTCGTCGGCGTCGCGCCCCGCCTCGATCAGCGCCGCCGCGTTGTCGGCCAGTCGCTTGACGCCCATGTAGAAGACGAGCGTGCCGGGGAAGCGGGCCAGCGCCTCCCAGTCGAGCGCCGTCTCCGGCTTCTCGGGGTCCTCGTGCCCGGTGACGAAGGCCACCGCCGAGGCATCGTCGCGATGGGTGACCGGGATCCCGGCGTAGGCGCTGGCCGCGACGCCCGCCGTCACACCCGGCACCACCTCGAACTCGACCCCGGCCTCGCGCAGCGCCTCGCCCTCCTCACCGCCGCGGCCGAACACGAACGGGTCGCCGCCCTTGAGCCGAACGACGCTCTTGCCCTGCCGCGCCGCCGTGACCAGCCGCTCCGCGATCTCGTCCTGCGGCACAGACGGTCGGCCAGGCGCCTTGCCGACGTAGACCAGCTCGGCGTCGTCGCGAGCGCTGTCGAGGGCTCCGGGCGGGATCAGGCGGTCGTAGAAGACCGCGTCCGCCGAGGCGATCAGCTGCAGCGAGCGCGCCGTCATCAGTCCCGGGTCGCCGGGCCCCGCGCCGACGAGGTAGACGACTCCGGCCCGCGCGCTCATTCCGGTGCGCCTTTTGTACCCATAGGGTTCATTTCGCGCACCGGAAGGCTCACAGACTCTCGGCGCGCTCGAGGATCTCGCGCCCGCCCGCCGCACCGAGGCGCTCGGCGAGGAGGGCTCCGGTGGCGGCCGGCTCGTCCGCGTCGCCCTCGATCCGATCTCGCACCCACTCGCTGCCGTCGGGCAATCCGACGAAGGCTTCGACGGTGAGGGAGCCGGTGCCGCCGTCTCCGACATCGGCGCCAACCGTCGCATGGACGCCGATAGGGCTGGCGCAGGTCGCCTCGAGCAGGGAGACGACGGTCCGCTCCGCGGTCAACTCACGCAACGCCTTCTCATCCCCGATTGCGCCCGCCGCATCCATCGAGGCTGAGTCGTCGTCCCGCGCCTGCAGGACCAGGGCGCCCTGGCCGGCGGCCGGGATCATCACGTTCCCCGGTATGGCGAAAGCCGCCTCGTCCTCGCGGCCGAGTCGCAGCAGCCCGGCAGCGGCGAGCACGATCGCATCCTGCTCGCCTTCGGCGAGCTTGCGCAAGCGGGTGTCGACGTTGCCGCGCAGTTCACCGATCCGCAGGTCGGGCCGGGCGGCTAGTAGCTGAGCCTGCCGTCGCAGACTGGCCGTTCCGACGCGGGCGCCCTCCGGCACCTCGTCGAGCGACGAGCCGACTCCGACCCAGACGTCAGCCGGATCCTTCCGTGCCGGCACCGCAGCGATCGCCAGCCCCTCAGCCATCTGCGCCGGAACGTCCTTGGCCGAGTGGACCCCGAGCTCAGCCCGCCCATCGAGGAGGGCTTGCTCGACCCCCCGGACGAACCGCCCCTTATCGCCCACCTCACCATCTGAGGAGACCTCGACCAGCTCAGCTCCGCCCAAAAGCTCAGCCACCTGACTTGCCTGAGCTTTAGCAAGCGCGCTGTTACGAGTCGCAATCCGAATCATCAGAGGCTGTGGTTGGGCCAATCCCGGTAGGGGTGGAACGTCTTGTACTTTTTTTGCGGCGACATCCTCGGACGGCCACTCAACTGTCTTCAAAAAAAGTTAAGTGAAACCCCTACCGGGATTGGGCCCTCAACCGGAACCCCTTCCGGGATTAGCCTTCCGCAACTCAGTCACTTTGCCACCCGCTTCTGCCTCCGGCTCCGTCCCAGCATCAAGCCCGAACAGCTCGCGCAGCGCACTCACATAGAGATAAGCGGCGTCTTCGCCCGCCGCCCGCTTCATCCGCAACGTCGGCTCATGCAGCAGCCGCGACGCAATCGCCTTCGCCATCGCGTCCAGCCGCTCGCGGTCAGCCTCGCTGATGCTCTCCCAACGCCCCTCGTTCTCGGCCAGCACACGCCGCACGACCTCGTCGGCGCTTTCGCGCAGCGCCGCGATCGTCGGCACCACCTCGAGCGAGGCGAGCCAGCGTTCGAAGCGTTCCAGCTCGGCGGCGAGGATCGGCTCGGCCCGGCGCGCCTCGGCCTCGCGGCCACCGGCGTTGCGCTCGACGATCTGCTGCACGTCGTCGATGTCGTGCAGGGTCACGCCCGCCACGGCGCGGCACTCTGGCTCGATGTCGCGCGGTACGGCGATGTCGACCAGCAGCAGCGGCCGGCCCTCGCGACTCTCCATCACCTGCTCGAGCCCGTCGCGCTCGACGATGTGGTGGGGCGAGTTGGTCGCCGAGACGACGATGTCGGCCGCCGCAAGCTGCTCGGGAAGCTCCTCGAAGCGGACCGCGTCGCCGCCGAAGCGCTGGGCGAGACCGATGGCGCGGTCGTAGTGGCGATTGGCGACGAAGACCGTGGCGACGCCGCGCGCGACCAGCGCCTTGGCGACCAGCTCGGCGGTCTCGCCGGCGCCGATCACGAGCACGCGGCGCTCGCCCAGGTCACCGAGCGTACGCCGCGCCAGCTCGACCGCGACCGAGGGGATCGAGACGCCCTTCTCGCCTACTGCGGTCTCCTCGCGTACGCGGCCGCCGGCGGCAAGCGCGCCGCGGAAGAGGCGGTTGAGGATCGGCCCAGTCGCGCCCTCGACCAGCGCCAGCTCGTAGGCCCGTTTGACCTGCCCCTGGATCTCAGCCTCGCCGACGATCATCGAGTCGAGCCCGGCGGTGACCTGGAAGAGGTGGTGGGCCGCCTCGCCGGCGCGCAGCGAGTAGAGGTGGGAGACGAGCTCGGTCGGCCGGATCCCGGCCTGCCGGGTCAGCACGCCCAGGGCTGTCGACTCGGCTTCGACCGGGTCGGAGACGATCAGGTAGAGCTCGGTGCGGTTGCAGGTCGAGATCGCCGCCGCCTCGTGGATGCCCTCGGCGGCGGTCAGCTCGTGGAGCGCGCCGACGGCGCGGCCCTCGGTCAACGAGAGCCGCTCACGCAGGTCGAGCGGCGCCGTCTTGTGCGAGACGCCGAGGGCGAGCAGCTCGCTCATCCGCCGCCCACCTCCGCCGCCTCGGCTTCGATCTCGGCCTTCTCCTCGGATCGCGCTTCGGCGAAGCCCGCCAGCTCGCGCAGCTCGCGCTCGATCCGCTGCACTTTCGCCGCCATGATCGCCACGTAGACGACTAAGAGGACGAGGAAGACGACGTAGGCGCCGGCGACGTACTTGCCGGCATCGTCGAGGGGCAGGGCCGGCGCGGCCAGCGGCAGCATCTCCAGCGGGGGCATCAGCTCACCTCCGGCGCGACCCGCGAGCCGCCGCCCGGCGCCGGCGCGTCGAGGGCGCGGCGCAGCCGCTTCAGCTGGCCCGAGGCGCTCTTCGCGGTCAGCTCGAACTTGACCAGCGTCGTCCACAGCAAACCCATCGCGGCCAGCGAGACGAGGAAGGTCAGCATCATCTCGCCGGGCAGGCCGCCGTTGGCGGTCGCGAACACGCGCGGGTGGACGAGGCTCTCCGCGAGCCGCACCGCCATGAAGTTGAGCGGCACGAAGGCGCCCGCCGTGATCGCGAAGACCGAGGCGTAGCGAGCCTGGCGCTCGCGGTCCTCGATCGCGTAGCGGAACGGGTAGTAGGTCGCGTACATCAGGAAGACGATCAGGAAGCTGACCAGGGTTGGCTCGTCCCAGACCCACCAGTGCCCCCACGAAGCCTTGGCCCAGATCGAGCCGGTGACCAGCACAGCGACGCCAAAGATCACCGACATGTGAATCGAGACGTAGGAGTAGGCGTCCCAGCGCGAGTCGCCGCTGCGCAGGTGCAGGACGGCGAAGACGCCCCCGGCGACGAAGCCGAGCAGCGCCACGATCGCCAGCGGCACGTGCAGGTAGAAGATCTTCTGGACGAAGCCCTGGTCGGCATCGAGGGGCGCGTAGAAGAAGGTCAGCGAGAGGGCCAGCGCCATGGTCGCCACGGTCGCTACCGAGAGGGTTCTTAGGCCTTTGCCGTACATGCGTTGCGGGCGGTGGGGAGGAGCGACGCCTTCAGTCCTCCAGCAGGAAGTCGAACACCGCGTATCCGACGAGGAGGAAGACCAAATCGTATAGGCCGAGCACCGCCAGCCAGGTGCCGAAGCGCTCGTAGGAGGGGCCGCCCACCTCGAGCAGCGGCTCGCTGGCACCGGTAGCGGCGATCATCAGCGGCACGACAAGCGGCAGCAGCACGAGCGGCGCCAGCAGGTCGCGCGCCCGCGAGTGGACCGCCATCGAGGAGATCAGCGTGCCCGTCGCGGCCAAGCCGAGGTCGGCGAGCAGCAGGATGACCAGCAACGGGAGCAGCGCCGCGGCCGCGTCGAGGAAGAAGACCGCGAAGATCGGGACGACGATCGCCTCGAGGACGAGCAGGTAGACGAGCAGCGCCGCTGCCTTCGCGGCGAAAAGGGCGGTGCGGTCGATCGGTGCCAGGCGGATCGCGTCGAAGCCGCCCTCCTCGCGCTCGGCGACGAAGAGTCGGTTGATGCCGAGGATTGCGGCGAAGAGCAGGGTCGCCCAGAGGACGCCGGAGGCGAGGCTGCCGGAGAGCGCCGTGCGGTCGAGCCCAAAGCGGAAGATGACGAAGGTCGTAACGGCGAAGAGCGCCATCGCCGGCAGCGATTGCAGCGTTCGCAGCTCCGTCCGCAGGTCCTTGGCGAGGATCGTGCGGAAGGCGACGGCCGAGGGGGTCATCGCGCCGCGCTCTCCCTCGAACGCCCCGGGCCGCTCGTCAGTTCGGCGCTACCGGCAACCTCCAGCCGCAGCACCTTGTCGGCCTCGGGAAGAAAGCGCTCGGGGTCGTGGGTGACGATCACGCGAGCGCGATCCTCGACTGGACCGACCAGCTCGCGCACCAGCTCGCGCCCCTCGGCGTCGAGGTTCGAGTCGGGCTCATCCAGCAGGAGCAGCTGTGGCTCGTGCAGGACGCAGCGGGCGATCGCCAGCCGCTGCCGCATACCGGCCGAGAGCTCGGCGACGCGATCGTCGGCGCGGCGCCCCATCCCGACGGCGGCCAGCACGCGGTCGATTCGCGCCTCCGCGGCATCGCGATCGAGGCCGTGGAGCCGGGCGTGGAAGCGCAGGTTCTCGCGCCCGCTCAGGTCGCGGTAGAGCAGCGGCTCGTGGGCGAGGTAGCCGATCCGCCCCCGCACCTTCCACGCTTCGTCCGGCAGGCTCGCACCCAGCACCCGCACCTCCCCCGCGGTGCGCCGCAGCAGCGTCGCCAGGAT
>DASTYR010000237.1:0-5546 GCA_035764795.1 Solirubrobacterales bacterium
AGGATGGCCGCCGCGGCGGCGATCGAGGGCCATTTCGTCGACATCAGGGAATGGAGCTGAGATGAGGCCGATCGACGTGATCGAGGGCAAGGTGTCGGTGCTGGACCGTGCCGACGTCGACACCGACCAGATCATCCCCAAGCAGTTCCTGAAGCGGGTCGAGCGGACCGGCTTCGGCGAGTTCCTCTTCTACGACTGGATTCGGTCCGGCGAGATCTCGCTCGAGCCGAACCCGATCCTGGTCGCCGGCCGCAACTTCGGCTGCGGTTCTTCGCGCGAGCATGCCCCCTGGGCGCTCGAGGATTTCGGCTTTGAGGCGGTGATAGCCCCCTCCTTCGCCGACATCTTCTATTCCAACTGCACCAAGATCGGGCTGCTGCCGGTGGTGCTCGACGAGGAGCACTGCCGCGCCGTGGCCGAGGCGGGCGAGGCCCGGATCGACGTCGACGACCAGACGGTCAACACCGCCGCCGGGGTCTTCCCGTTCGAGATCGAGCCGGAGGTCAAGCACCGGCTGCTGAACGGCCTCGACGACATCGGCATCACGCTGGAGAACGACGCGGCGATCGATGCCTTCGAGGCCGGCGGTGGCGCCGAGCGCGGCCCAGTCACCACGGCTCTGTAGCGCCGCGATGTCGAACGGCACCACCGACTGGGACGCGGCGACCTACCATCGGCTCGCCGCGCCACAGGAGGCGTGGGCCCGTGAGGTGTTGGCACGACTGCCGCTGCGTGGCGACGAGGTCGTACTCGACGCCGGTTGCGGCTCGGGCCGTACGACCGCCTTGCTGCTCGAGCGACTGCCCGAGGGGCGGGTGATCGCGCTCGACGGCTCGGAGTCGATGGTCGCCGCCGCCCGCGAGACGCTGGCGCCCTTCGGCGAGCGGGTTGAGGTGAGCCAGACCGATCTACTCGAATTGGATCTGGCCGAGTCGGTCGACCTCATCTTCTCCAACGCCGTCTTCCACTGGATAAGCGACCACGAGCGCCTCTTCGAGCGCCTGCGCGCGGCGCTGAGGCCCGGTGGTTCGCTGTTCGCGCAGTGCGGGGGAGAGGGCAACGTCGCGGAGTGGCAACGGGCCGTCGCCGCTGCGTCCGAGCATCCCGAGTTCGCTCCCCATCTCGAAGGTTGGTCGGGTCCCTGGAACTTCGCCGGCGCCGAAGAGACCGAGGCGCGGCTGCGCAGCGCCGGATTCGCCGACGTCCGTTGCTGGTTGGAGGAGAGGGTCGTAGAACCCGAGGACCCCCGCCAATTCGTCGCCGTCGCCGGGCTAGCCGCCCACCACGAGCGCTTGCCGGCGGAGCTGCGTGAGCCCTTCACCGACGCCGTGCTCGCCAGCCTCCAAGGACCGCCCACCCTCCGCTACGTGCGCCTCAACATCGAGGGACGCGCCGCGGATTGACCACCCATAGCATGGGTCAATCCGCGGCGCGTCTAGAGTGCCGGCGTGGTGAGTGAGCCGCCCCGCATAGTCCTGCTGCCCGGCGACGGCATCGGGCCTGAGATCGTCACGGCCACCCGGCGCCTGCTCGAGGCGCTCGGCGAGTTCTCGTTCGAAGAGCGGCTAGTCGGCGGCGCCTCGATCGACGCCCATGGCACGGCGCTGACGGACGAGGTTCTCGATGTCTGTCGCGATGCCGACGCCGTGTTGCTCGGCGCCGTCGGCGGCCCGAAGTGGGACACGACCGACCCCGAGAAGCCGCGACCCGAGCAGGGCCTCCTGGGCCTCCGCAAGGGCATGGGCCTCTACGCCAACTTGCGGCCCGTGCGCCCCAGCAAAGCCCTGGTCGGCTCCAGTCCGCTGCGCGAGGAGCGGATCGCCGGAACCGACCTGCTCGTCGTGCGCGAGCTGACCGGCGGCATCTACTTCGGCGACAGCGGTCGCGACGGCGATCGCGCCCACGACACCTGTGAGTACTCGGCGACGGAGGTCGAACGGATCTCCCGCACCGCCTTCGGTGCCGCCCGCCGCCGCGCCGAGGCGACCGGCCGCAGGGCGCACGTCACCTCCGTCGACAAGGCCAATGTGCTCGAGACCTCACGGCTCTGGCGTGAGGTGGTCGGCCGTATCGCGCCCGAGTACCCCGACGTTGAGCTCGAGCATCTGCTGGTCGACAACGCCGCCATGCAGCTCGTCTCGCGACCGTCCGACTTCGACGTGATCCTGACCGAGAACCTGTTCGGCGACGTGCTCAGCGACGAGTCGGCGATGCTCACCGGCTCGTTGGGGATGCTCCCTTCCGCCAGCCTTGGCGCCGAGGGCGAGCCGGGCCTCTTCGAGCCGGTGCACGGCTCGGCACCCGACATCGCCGGTAAGGGCATCGCCAACCCGCTCGCCACCTTCCTCAGCGCCGCGATGATGCTGCGCCACGGCCTCGACCGGCCCGCCGAGGCAGAGAGGATCGAGGCGGCGGTCGACGCCGTGCTCGAGCAAGGACTACGGACCGCCGACCTGCTCAGCGGCGCCGTCGCCCCACCGCCGTTGGCCAAAGATCCAAGCCCCGAAACGGAAGTTGGCACGGAGGCGATGACCGAGGCCGTCATCGCTGCGCTCTAGCGAGCTTAGCCGCCCATCGGGCATACTTTCCCGGGATGGAGACCTCGGAGCTGATCTGGCACAACGGCGAGTTCGTGCCGTGGGACGAGGCCAAGGTGCACGTCCTCAGCCACGGGCTGCACTACGGCACGGGTGTCTTCGAGGGCATCCGCTGCTACGACACCGAGCGCGGCCCGGCCGTCTTCCGGCACAAGGACCATCTCGACCGCCTCGCCAAGTCTGCCGAGCTCTATGACCTGGAACTGCCCTACTCGGGCGAGGAAATCGCAGCTGCGACCAAGGAGCTGATCGCCCGCTGCGGGCTGCGCTCCTGCTACATCCGCCCGCTCGCCTTCCGCGGCTACGGCAACCTCGGCCTCTACGCGACCGACGCCCCGATCGACGTCATTGTCGCCGCCTTCCCGTGGGGCGCCTACCTCGGCGAGGACGGCCAGAAGTTCGGCATCCGCGCCAAGGTCTCGAGCTGGCGGCGGATCGGCACCGGCGGGTTGATCCCGCACGCCAAGGCCTCGGGCCAGTACCTCAACTCGATTCTCGCCAAGACCGAGTCGCAGAAGGCCGGCTACGAAGAGGCGCTGCTGCTCGACGAGCGCGGCTTCGTCTGCGAGGGCTCCGGCGAGA
This sequence comes from Solirubrobacterales bacterium, assembly GCA_035764795.1. Taxonomy (GTDB): domain Bacteria; phylum Actinomycetota; class Thermoleophilia; order Solirubrobacterales; family 70-9; genus VRUE01. Next base: position 3,180 of record DASTYR010000237.1, read on the forward strand.
ACATCTTCCTGGTCCGCGACGGCGAGATCGTGACGCCGCCGCACGTCGCCTCGATCCTCGACGGGATCAACCGCAAGTCGGTGATCCAGATCGCCCGCGACCTCGGCTACAGCGTCGTCGAGCGCGACGTCGCAAGAGCGGAGCTCTACCTCGCCGAAGAGGTCTTCCTGACCGGCACCGCGGCCGAGCTGGTGCCGGTGCGCGAGATCGACGACCACCCGCTCGGCGACCCGGGCGAGGTCACCCGCCACCTGCAGGCGAAGTTCTTCGACGCGCTGCACGGCCGGGCCGAGGAGTACCTGGAGTGGCTCGACTTCGTCGAGGTCGAGGCGGGGCGAATTACGCCTGCCGCCTAGCGGCTGGCGCGCCCCTGCGCAGGTTCCTCGACCTTCGGCAAGAAAGGCAGCATCCAGATGGAACAGGTGAAGCTCTACGACACGACCCTGCGGGACGGGCTCGGCACGCCCGGGCTCTCGCTCTCGGTGGAGGAGCGGCTCAAGGTTGCGCAGGCACTCGACCGGCTCGGCGTCCACTTCATCGAGGCGGGCTTCCCCAGCTCGAACCCCAAGGAAGCCGAGTTCTTCTCGCGCCTCGCCGAGCTGGAGCTGGCGGAGGCGACCATCTGCGCGTTCGGCATGACGCGGCGTCGCGACCGCCGCGCCGAGGATGACGAGGCTCTCGCCGTCCTCGTCGGCACCTTCCCTGAGGTCGTCTGCCTGGTCGGCAAGAGCTGGGGCCTGCACCTGGAGAAGGTGATCCGCGCCAGCGCTGAGGAGAACCTGGCAATGATCGCCGACTCCGTCGCCTTCTGCCGTCAGGCGGGCAAGCGGGTCGTCTACGACGCCGAGCACTTCTTCGACGGCTACCGGGACGACCCGTCCTACGCGACCGAGTGCGTGCGCGCCGCCGCCGAGGCCGGCGCCGAGAACGTCACCCTCTGCGACACCAACGGGGGCAGCCTGCCGCCGTTCGTCGGGGAGGCGACGGCTGCAGTCGTTGCAGCGCTTGGCGACACGGCCGAGGTGGGCATCCACACCCACGACGACGCTGCCTGCGGCGTCGCCAACTCGCTTGCCGCGGTCGATGCCGGGGCACGCCTGGTGCAGGGGACCCTCAACGGCTACGGCGAGCGCTGCGGCAACGCCAACCTCGCTTCGATCCTGCCGGCCCTGCAGCTGAAGATGGGCTTCGACGTCGTCTCGGACGAGCAGCTGGCGGGCCTCTCGCGCACTTCGCACTACGTCGCCGAGCTCTGCAACATGCCGCCCGACCCCTCGCAGCCCTACGTCGGCTGGCACGCGTTCACCCACAAGGCCGGCATGCACGGGGCCGCGGTCGAGGTCGACCCACGCACCTTCGAGCACGTCGACCCGGGCCTGGTCGGCAACCAGAGCGAAAGCACCCCTTCCGAGCTGTCCGGCAAGGGAACGATCCGCGCCCAGGCAAAGCAGCTCGGCGTCGAGATGGACGACGCCGCGACCGAGGAGGCCGTGCGGTTCCTCAAGGAGCACGAGCACCGCGGCTACCACTACGAGGCTGCGCCGGCCTCCTTCGAGCTGCTGCTGCGGCGTGCAGCCGGGGACTACGCGCCGCTCTTCACGCTGGAGAGCTACCGGGTCATCACCTCCAAAAAGGAAGACGGCGCGGCGGAGACCGAGGCGACGATCCGGGTCCACGTCGACGGCGAGCGCCACGTCTGCTGGGCCGTCGGCAACGGGCCGGTCAACGCGCTCGACAAGGCGCTGCGCAAGGCGCTGACCGAGCACTACCCGGCCCTCGCCGGCATCGAGCTGACCAACTACAAGGTGCGGATCCTCGACGAGGCGCACGGCACCGGTGCGGTCACCCGGGTGCTGCTCGATTCCACCGACGGCCGGCGGGAGTGGGGGACGATCGGCGTCTCGGAGAACATCATCGAGGCCTCCTGGGAGGCGCTCGGCGACTCGCTCGAGTACGCGTTCCAGCCACGTGGGGGCGATGGCGGCGGATAGTCTGGCGGCGTCGATGGCCGCTGCGTCCGATCCGATCCCCCTCGCCAGCCCCGAGATCGGCGAGCGCGAGGAGGAGCTGGCGCTCCAGGTACTGCGCTCGGGGCGGCTCTCGCTGGGCCCGATGGGGGAGCGCTTTGAGCGGGAGTTCGCCGCCTGGCTCGGAGTAGACGACGCGATCGCCGTCTCGAGCGGGACGACTGCCCTGCACCTCGGCGTACGGGCGCTCGGTTGGGGTCCGGGCGACGAGGTGCTGACCAGCCCCTTCAGCTTCGTCGCCTCCGCCAACTGCCTTCTCTACGAGGGGGCGAGGCCGGTCTTCTGCGACGTCGATCCCGAGACGCTCGACCTCGACCCGGCCGCGGTCGAGGCGGTGCTG
>DASTYR010000238.1:0-2245 GCA_035764795.1 Solirubrobacterales bacterium
CTGCCCAGCCAGTTTCAGGCCCCGCCGCAGCGGACGCCCGGGCCTATTTCACGAATTCACGGACCTGGGTGTAGATCGTTTCGTCGTTGGGCATCGCGGTGTGCGCGACGCAGCCCGTTTTCGTGTTCGTGGCACCGCTCAGCGCGACGCTCGAGTCGGGGTTGATGATCGAATCGCAGGGCGACCACCAGGTGCCGTAGTTGACGGCGCCGGGCGTCTCGTCGCCGGCGTTGAGCGTATTCAGGAACGTCGAGCCGATCCTCATCTCGACACATGCCGTGCTGAAGCAGGCGTTGGCAAAGTCGGTGCCGTGGTTCGGACCGCCGAGCGAGACCCACTCGTCGACTGTCGTTTCGCCACCGACGAACTTGATGTACCAGCGGGTGTTGAGGCTGCCCATCGAGTGGGCGACGATGTCCACCTTTGCCGCGCCGGTTGAGGACTTCAGTTTTTCGACTTCGCTTTTGACGATGGTTTCAGCAGTCGTTTTGTTGGACTGCGAGGTGTTGTAGCTGTAGGCTCGCAGATGCGATTTCGGATAGCCGTCTTTTTCGAACCGGGAGATCATCGTGTTCCAGTTCGAGGCGCTGCCCGACCAGCCGTGGACGAACAGGATCGGGTCGACAGCCAGCGAGCCGGCGGGCGAGATGACCGCCCCTGCCAGGCAGATCGCGAATGCAGACGTCAACGCCGCGAGGCGCTTCTTCAACATGTTCCCCTCCTTCTCTCGGGCGATCGCCTCCCAACGATCGCCTTTGCATGGGTCGGTGGAACGATAGTCAGAAAGATCTGAGTAAATACTGCGGCTCTGTTAAGAGCCAGGCCCGGAGGCGCTCAGCCGCTGGCCGACGACTCGACGCCAGCCGGGATCTCGATCTCCCGCTTGAGGATCTTGCCGGTAGGGCCCTTCGGCAGGTCGTCGAGGAACCAGACGATCCGCGGGTACTTGTAGGCGGCGATCCGGTCCTTGACGTAGGCGCTGACCTCCTCGGCGCTCAGCTCCTCGCCTTCGTGCAGGACGACCGCGGCGCCGATCTCCTCTCCCCACTCGTCGTGGGGGACGCCGACGACGGCAGCTTCGCGGATCTTCGGGTGCTCGTAGAGCACCTCCTCGACCTCGCGTGGATAGACGTTGTAACCGCCGCGGATGATCAGGTCCTTCTTGCGGTCGACGATGAAGAAGTAGCCCTCCTCGTCGGTGCGCGCCATGTCGCCCGTGTGGAACCAGCCCCCGCGCATCGCCTCTTCGGTCGCGTCGGGTCGCTGCCAGTAGCCCTTCATCACGTTGTGGCCGCGGATCACGATCTCACCGACCTCGCCCTGGGCGACCTCATTGTCGTTCTCGTCGACGACCCGCATCTCGACCCCCTCGATCGGGGTGCCGATCGAGCCGGGCTTGCGCTCCTTGTCGGGGTGGTTGGAGGTGGCGACCGGAGAGGTCTCCGAGAGGCCGTAGCCCTCCAGCACGATGCAGCCGAACGCCTGCTCGAAGCCGCGCAGCACCTCAACCGGCATCGAGGCGCCACCGGTGATGCAGGTGCGAAGGCTCGAGGTGTCGAAGCGCTCGCGCTCGGGGTGGTGGAGCAGGGCGCCGAACATCGTCGGCACGCCGTAGAAGTGGGTGACGCCGTCGCGCTGCATCGTCTCCAGTGCCTCGCCGGGGTCGAATTTCGGGACCAGGCTGAGGCAGGCGCCGACCTTGAGCGAGGCGTTCATCGCGACCGTTTGACCGAAGGAGTGGAAGAGGGGGAGCCCGCCGAAGACGACGTCGCCCGGCCCGATCTCGCTGGTGGTCCGCATGCAGACGTCGGCGTTGGTGATCAGGTTGGCGTGGGTCAGCTCGGCGCCCTTCGGCTTGCCGGTCGTGCCGGAGGTGTAGAGGATCACCGCCGTGTCGTCGTCGGCTACCTCGGCAACCTCGGGACTGGGCTCTGCGCTGCCGAGCAGCTGCGTGAAAGAGCTCGGCTCGACCTCGATCAGCTCGGCGCCGGCGTCCTCGGCGCCACCGCGTGCCTCCTCGGCGAAGCCGTGCCAGGCGAGCAGCAGCTTGGCACCCGAGTCCTCCAGGTAGAAGGCGATCTCGCGGCGCTTCAGCAATACGTTCATCGGGACGACGGTGCCGCCGGCCCGCAGGACGCCGTAGTAGGCGACCGGGAACTGGGGGACGTTGGGCAGCATCACGCCGACGCGATCGCCCTCCTGCACACCGCGGTCACGCAGCACGGTCGCCATCCGGGCGCTGGCG
>DASTYR010000239.1:0-4159 GCA_035764795.1 Solirubrobacterales bacterium
CACCCACCCGCGGCCCGCCGAGGCCGACGTCGAGTACCTGCTCGACGCCGTCAACGATTTCTTCGGCACCTCGCTGGGAGAGTCCGACCTGGTCGGCGCTTACGCCGGGGTGCGGCCGCTGATCTCCACCGGCGACCCGCGCAAGTCGGTCGACATCTCGCGCAAAGCCGAGCTCTACGAGACCTCCTCGGGGATGCTGACGATCACCGGCGGCAAGCTCACCACCTGGCGGCGGATGGCGAAGCAGACCGTCGACCGCCTGGTCGAGCGCGGCGGGCGCGAGGCGCCCTGCCACACGGCCGAGATCCCGCTCGGGATGGAGGCGCGCCGCGAAGACCTGGAGGGACCCGCGGGGGTGGGAGAAGAGGCGATCGCCCAGCTCGCCTTCCGCTACGGCCACGCGACGCGAGCCGTCCTCGACCTCGCCTGGAAGGAGCCGAAGATGGCGCAGCCGATCGTCGCCGGCCGTCCGGACCTGCTCGCCGAGGCGGCGATCGCCGCCCGCCTCGAGCAGGCTCGCAGCGTCGCCGACGTCCTCTTGCGCCGTACCCGACTCGGCCTGCTCGCGGCGCCGCAGCTGCGCGACGCGGCGTCCGTTCGCCCCGTGGCCGAGGCGATGGGGCGCGAACTTGGCTGGTCGCGGCGGCGCGTCAAGCGCGAGGCCGAGGCTTGGCCGGCCGCCGCGGCCGAGGCGGGCGTGGAGCCGGCCGCCGAGCGCATCGGACTTTGACCCCGCTAGGGGGTGGTGAATGTCGGCTGCGCCGCGCAGCCGGGTAGTCTGGGTCCATGAGACTTTTCATCGATACCGGCAACGTCGCCGAGGTCGAGGAGATCGCCGCTTGGGGCGTCCTCGCCGGCGCCACCACCAACCCGTCGCTGCTCGCCAAGGCCGAGGGCGACCCCGGCGAGAGCATCAAGCGGATCTGCGAGCTCGTCGGCGGGCCGACCTCCGCCGAGGTCGTCTCCGAGGACGTTCAGGGGATGCTCGACGAGGGCCGGGCGCTGCGCGAACTGCACGAGCACATCGTCGTCAAGGTGCCCTTCAACGAGCACGGCTTGGAGGTGACGAGCACGCTGAGTGGAGAAGGCATCCCGGTCAACATGACCCTTGTCTTCTCGCCGACCCAGGCGCTGATGTCCGCATCTGCCGGCGCCACTTACGTCTCCTGCTTCATGGGCCGTCTCGACGACATCTCGGTCGACTCGACCACCGTGGTCGAAGAGATCGCCGACTCGTTGCGGGCCGGCGGCATGACCTCGGAGATCATCGCTGCTTCGATCCGTCATCCCGAGCACGTCGTGACGGCGGCTCGGCTGGGCTGTGAGATCGCGACGATTCCGGCCAAGGTGCTGCGCCAGATGCTCAACCACCCGCTTACCGAGTCGGGCAGCGAGAAGTTCCGCTCCGACTGGCAGGGCCGGCCCGAGTTCGGTGAATGGCTGAACGAGCTGACTCAGAAGCGCCTCGCGGCCGCCCGTTGAATAGCCTGCCGGCCTCATGAACAAGACCGAGCTGGAGTCGAAGCATTTGGGCGAGTTGCACGCGCTCGCCGCCGAGGCGGGGGTCGAGCGCTACCGGATGCTGCCGCGCGCCGAGCTGATCGAGCGCCTGGCGGGTGGCGGCGCCTCAGCTGCGCCGAAGCCGAGAGGCGACGGTGGGGGGCGGCAGGGCGAGCGACCCAAACGGGAGCAGGGCGAGCGACCCAAAAGGCAACGGCGCGACCGCCGGCCGCGCGACGGGGGTCGCGAGCGCCGGCCGCGCGAGGAGCGCGACGACCGTGACGAGCGCAAGCCCGAGCCCTCGACCGCGCCTGCAACCACGCCGCGCGCTACGACGCCGCCTCCGGTGCAGCGGCCGAAACGCAAACGTCGCCGCCGTTGGGGCCGGCGCGGGCGGCAGGGCGTGCGCCTCCAGGATCTTCTGCTCCCGGCCGCGCCGGGACGGCAGGCGGTCGTCTACGCGGAGAGCCGCGAGAGCTGCACGGCCTTGCTGCGGTCGGTGGCCGCCGAGCTGGCCGAGGCGGCGGACGGGGCCGACCCGATCGCGCTGCTGATCGATCCCAGCCCCGAGGAGCTCGCGGACTGGCGCCGCGAGGCACCGCGGGCCGAGATCGTCGCCGCCGGCCAGGCCCGCCACGCCGACGACGCGCTCGCCCAGGCCGCCCGCCGGGCGGGCGATGGCGAGGAGGTCGTCGTCCTAATCGACTCGCTCAGCCGCTTCGCCGAGAGCTACGGCGACGGCGACGAGGCCAAGCGCCTCTTCGATGCCGGCCTCGAGGCAGCGGGCTCGGGCTCGCTGACGGTTGTCGCCGCGCTCGAGCGCAGCGAGTAGGCCGAGCACGCGATGATGCAACGTGCAGCCACCGTTTTTGCTGCTGCCGTAGTCCTGGCGATCGGTGGGCAGGATGCCGAGCCGGTCAAGGCCCAGGGCGTGGAAATGCAAGCCCTCCTCGTCAAGGACGGCAGCGGGCTGCTCTTCGTCAACAACGGCGAAGAATCGACCTGGTCCTGGCAGGCCTGCTCGTCCGATCTGGTCACTTGCAGACCATTCGGACAGGGCCGGGAAATCTCGACCGTGGGCGCCGAGCCGAGTACCGTCTTCCGCGTCTCAGGGGCCGGCAAGACGGGCCGTAGTCCACTCTGGCACGGCAATCTCTCGGTGCTGTCGCCCCCGACCGTCCGCGGCCCGCTGCGGGCGAACGAGCTGGTCACCCCGGTGCCGGCGACCTGGGGCGGGGGCTGGGAGGGCGACTTCGATCAAACGCAGCTGTCCGTCTGCGCGAGGCCGGCAGGTGGGCCCTGCAGCTCAATCACCGAGCCGAAGAACCCCGAAGCATGCCCGCGCGAAGCAGCTGTACTCGATCCTGCGTTCGCGGGCGGCTACCTGCGCATCGCCGACAGGCGCTTCGGGCCGGGGGCGATCTTCACGCTTGAGGCGCTGTTCCCCTACGGGCAGGCTCTCTGGCGCTCGGACGGACAGACGGCAGTCGCATTTGTCGGCCGGATCCAGCCCGCGACGGGCCCCCGCGCCGCACGCTGCGGGCCACCCCCGCTACGGCTCGCCTCGATCTCAAAGCTCGGCGTCGCCGAGATCCGCTGCCCGCTCGGCTGTCGCGCCGAGCTGATCGGCAGGCGCGCCGGGCGGGTGGCTCGCTTCGGGCGCTTGGCGCCGGCCCGCAGCCCGTTCGGGCGTCCCGTGGCGCTGCGACTTCCCGTCCGCCTCCGCCGGCAGCTCGGCGAGGGCCAGACGCGGATGAGCGTCGAGGTCGACGGACGCCGAGTGGCGCGGCGGACCGTCTTCTTGGCAGCCGATTCGCCTCAGCGCCGGTAGGCGATGCGGCGCCAAGAGGGCTCGCGCGACAGCTCGATCGGCTCGTTGCTGCGCTCGGGCTGGACGTAGCCGAAGGTCTGGCTGCTGTCGTCGAAGACGACGTCCAGCTCGCCCTCCTTGACGCGCTGGTCGAGCCAGGCGCCGCGGAAGACGAGGCGGCGCAGCCAGTGGACGAGGCTGCGGTTGGCGGGGCCGACCAGCTCCTCCCAGTTCTCGTTGATGTGCTCGCCGAGGTGTGAGGTCGGCTCGGCGATCTCGCCGTTGACGGCGAGGTCGAGCAGATCGTCGAGCTCCTCGCGGCTGAGGCCCTGCTGGACGAAGCCCAGTTTCACGGCCGCCTGCTCGACGCGCTGCGCGAAGTCCTCCTCGTTGAAGGCGAAGCGGAGCTCGCCGTACTCGAGCACGTAGTCGGAGCCCGACTCGTAGTTCCCTCTGCGGGTCGTCTTCTTGTTCATCGAGTTGAAGCCAATCTGCCTCGCCAGCCCAGGCGGAGCAGGTGCTGGATGATGCCTGCCATCGTAGCCCGCTGCTTGCGGGCGACCGTCCCTGAACGAGGTTTTGCGGTCACGGGGGCGAGATCGGGAGGCCGGGCCCCTTCTGCAGGGATGCCCCTCGCGCCCCGCCTCGACCGTCTGCCGCGCGCGACGGTGCTGGGATTCGACGTGCGCCTGGCTCGCGGTCCGCGGGCGCGACTGTTGGGACTTGCCTTCCTCGAGCGCTCGTCGGCGGGAGCCGGCCTGCTGATTCCGCGCTGCGCCGCGGTTCATACCCATGGCATGCGTTTTCGGCTCGACCTCGTCTTCCTCGACGCGGCCGGGCAGCCGCTCC
>DASTYR010000240.1:0-26900 GCA_035764795.1 Solirubrobacterales bacterium
TCCGCTCCCCTGGGTCAACCCCGACCGGGCGGGCCCCGTCAAACGAAGCCGCCAGAGCCGGCGCCGTCTGGTGCAGCCTGTCGAGCACAGCCGGCCAGACCCGCGTTATCTCCCCCAAGTCGAGATCGCTCTGGCCCGCGGGTCCTGTCGCGGCGGCCTCGGCTGAAGCTGGGGGGTCCGGTGCGTCGTCCTTCGACGCCTCTGCCGCGGGTGGCGCCGTAGGGGGGACCTCCCCCGAGGAAGCTTTAGCTACCGGAGGGGGAGGTGGGTCCCCTGCGGCGACAGGACCCGCGGGCCCGGCGATCTCGTCCCTAGTGCCAAAGCTGCCTTTCTCCAGTCGCTCGAGGCGACGCAGCAGGCCCTCGGTCGACGGGTCTAGGTCCGGCCGCGCCGCTTTCAGCAAAGCGATCTCGACAGCCAGTCGCGCGTCGTCGCCCTCGCGCACGGCAGTCAACGCCGCGGCCAGCTCGTCGATCGTGCGGACGAGGTTCGCCGGCCCGATCGCGTCGGCCTGGGCGCGCAGCCGCTCGGAATCGGCGGCCGTGACGACAAAGCTGCTCGGGACCTCGCCGATCGTCTGGGTTACCAGTAGGTGACGCAGGTGGGCGAGCAGGTCGCGGGCAAACTGGGCGGGATCGCGGCCGGAGCGACTTAGCTCCTCGACGGCGAGGAGGACGGCCCTCGGATTTTCGGCGACGACCGCGTCCACGGCCCCGAAGAGCAGCTCGGCGTCGGCGGCGCCCAGCACCTCGAGCACCGCCTCCAGCGTCACCGTCGAGCCGCCGAAGGCGACGAGTTGATCGAGCGTGCCGAGTGCGTCGCGGAAGCTGCCCGAGGCCGCCCGGGCGATCATCGCCACGGCCCCCTCCTCGACCTCGATCCCCTCGGCGGCGGCGACCCGCTGCAGGACCTCGGCTATCTGCTCCAGCGAGGGGCGCTGGAAGTCGAAGCGCTGGCAGCGGTCGGCGATCGTCGCCATCACCTTGTGCGCCTCGGTCGTGGCTAGGACGAAGACAGTGTTCGGCGGCGGCTCCTCGAGGGTCTTCAGGAAGGCGTTCCACGCCTCTTTGGTCAGCATGTGCGCCTCGTCGAGGATGTAGACCTTCCAGCGGCCGGCGGCCGGCGCGTAGGCGACCCGCTCGCGCAGATCGCGGACGTCGTCGACCGAGCGGTTGGAGGCGGCGTCCATCTCGATCACGTCGATCGAGGTGCCGGCGGCAATCGTCACGCACGACTCGCACTCGCCGCACGGGGTGACGGTCGGCCCACCGCGCTCGCAGTTGAGCGAGCGGGCGAGGATCTTCGCCATCGAGGTCTTGCCGGTCCCCCGCGAGCCAACGAAGAGGTAGGCATGGTGGACCTTGCCCTGCTCGACCGCGTTGCGCAGGGTGCGGACGACATGCTGCTGGCCGACGACCTCGTCGAAGGAGCCGGGCCGGTGGCGGCGGTAGAGGGAGGTCGAGTCGCTCGCGGACGGCACTGCGGCCAGTGTATCTGCGGCCCGATACGGTCCCGCGCGTGCCGAGCCGGGCCCGCAACTGGTTGACGCCCGCCGCCTGGGTCGCCGCGGTCTCGGCGGTCCTGCTGGCGATCTTCCCGTCCGGCTTCCCCAACTACGACACGATCTACAGCCTGCTTTGGGGCCGCGAACTGGCCGATGGGCTGAGCCCCGACCGCGGCGCCGCTCTACCGCCGACCCCCCACCCCCTCGCCGAACTCTTCGGCCTGGTGACGAGCCCGTTGGGCGACGGAGCAATCGACCTGACCATGGTCGTCGCCTATGTCGCCCTGGGCCTGATCGGCTACCTCGTCTACCGGCTCGGCTCGCTCTGGTTCGACCGCCCGATCGGCGCCCTCGCGGCGCTGATCCTCCTCACCCGCGCCCCCTACCTCTCCAACGGCCTGCGCGCCTACATCGACCTCCCCTACATCGCCCTGGTCCTCGCCGCCCTCGTCATAGAGACCAAACGCCCCCGAGCCGGCTGGCCCGTCCTAGCCCTACTCGCATTGGCCGGCCTCCTCCGCCCCGAGGCCTGGCTCTTCAGCTTCGCCTACCTCGCCTATCTGGCAATCGATCCTGAGCAGCTCCGCCTCCGTATCGAGCGCTTCCGCGAGACGAAGCGGCCGGAAGAGGGGATGGGGATACCCCTCGAACGGGCGGATACTCAAAACGCCGGCCTAATTAGGCCGGCGTTTGTCCGGGCGAGGGGTATCCCCATCCCCTCCCCCCTCGTCCTTCTCGCGTTTTCAGCCCCACTTATGTGGGCCTTGTTCGACTGGATCACGGCTGGCAGCCCCACGTATTCCTTTACCGGGACCAGGGAGACCGTCGAGACCCTGGAGCGCCAGACCGGCCCGGTCGACCTCGTCCTCTACGGCCCCCGCCGCCTCGGCGAGGTCCTGCAGTGGCCAGGCATGGTCGGCGCCGCAGCCGGTGTCGCCCTCGGCCTCGTCTTCCTGCGGCGCCGCAGCACCGTAGGCGTCGTCGCCGCGGCGCTCGCGCTCGCCGCCTTCGCGATCCTCGCCTGCGCCGGCCTAGCGATCATCCCCCGCTACACGATGCTGGCTGCGGCGATCCTCGCCGTCTTCGCGGCGCTCGCCCTGCTCGGCTGGCGACTGCTGCCGGGCGGGCACCGCTGGCACCGGCCGTGGCAGGCCGTCGCCGCAGCGGTCGCGGTCCTCTTCGTCCTCTGGGCGCCGAACCAGTACGACCTGCTGCACCGAGTCGACGTCGACCTGACCAACCAGAGCGAGATCGAGACCGACCTCGACGATCTCGCCTCCTCCGGCGCCTTCGATCCCCTTTGCCTCCCTGTCTCCGCACCCAACCACCGCGCCGTCCCCCGCCTCGCCTGGGATCTGGACATCCGCCCAAGCCGGATCGTCAGCTCGAGCGAGCAGCGCCAACCCCGCCGCGGCTACTTCCTCGATCCCTCCGGGCCGTTCGTCGTCCACAACTTCGTCCTCGACCCCAACGACCCGGCCCGGCTCGAGACCCCGGTGCCGCCCGGCTTTCGCCGCGCCGCGGCGAACGAGTCCTGGGTGCTCTACCGGCGCTGCTGAGCTACTCGACCACGTAGCGGGTCGGCACGAAGGTCTGCGTGTCCCGCGGCGGCCGCACGTAGGCGCGCTGCTGGCGCGGCGGCAGCTCGATCTTCTCCACCGGCACCGGCTCGTAGGGGATCCGTTCGAGCAGGTGGCTGATCAGGTTGAGGCGGGCGGTGCGCTTGTCGTCGGCCTCGACGACGAACCAAGGCGAGTCCTTCGTGTCGGTGTAGGAGAACATCTCGTCCTTCGCCTCGGCGTAGTCGACCCAGTGCGCCCGCGCCTCCAAATCCATCGGGCTCAGCTTCCACTGCTTCGTCGCATCCTTGATCCGGGCCTTGAAGCGGCGCTCCTGCTCCTCGTCTGAGATCGAGAGCCAGTACTTGACCAGAATCAGGCCCGAGCGCATCAGCATCCGCTCGAAGCTGGGCGCCGAGCGCATGAACTCCTGGACCTCCTCCTCGGTGGCGAAGCCCATCACCCGCTCGACCCCGGCGCGGTTGTACCAGCTGCGGTCGAAGAGGACCATCTCGCCCGCCGCCGGCAGCTGGGCGACGTAGCGCTGGAAGTACCACTGGCTTTTCTCCCGATCGGTCGGCGTCCCAAGGGCGACGGTCCGCACCACGCGCGGGTTCGTCTTCTCCGTGATCCTCTTGATCACGCCGCCCTTGCCGGCGGTGTCCCGACCCTCGAAGAGGACGGCGACCCGCAGCCCCGCATGGACGATCCATTCCTGCAGCTCGACCAGCTCGTCCTGCAGCCGCGAAAGCTCCTTCTCGTAGCCCTTCTTCGAGAGAACCTTGGGCGAATCGTCCGCCGTCGCCATCCCGTCAGCCTAGTCGCCGACGCCTGGGGGCAGGCGAGGCAGGCCGCGTGCAAGCATCAGCCGAGTGGCGGCGATAGAGCTACGTGGAGTCGTCAAGCGCTTCGGCCCGATCGTCGCGGTCGACGGGCTCGACCTGGAGGTGCCGGAGGGCATCTGCCTCGGGCTGCTCGGACCGAACGGGGCGGGCAAGTCGACGACGATGCGCCTGCTGACCGGGCAGGCGTTGTCCGACGCCGGCGAGCTGCGGGTGCTCGGCCACGAGCTGCCCGTTGAGGCCAAGGCGGCGCGGGCCCAGATGGGCGTCGTTCCCCAGCTCGACAACCTCGACGTCGACGTCACCGTCGAAGACAACCTCGCGGTCTTTGCTCGCCTCTACCGGGTTCCGGACGTCGGCGCCGCCGTCGATCGGGCGCTCGACCTGTCCCGCCTGCGCGAGCGACGCCGCGACGCGGTCGACGAGCTCTCCGGCGGCATGCGGCGACGCCTGCTGCTGGCGCGTGGGCTGGTCCACGAGCCGAAGCTGATCCTGCTAGACGAGCCGACCGTCGGCCTCGACCCGCAGATCCGCACCGAGCTCTGGACGCTGATCGACAACCTGCGCTCGCACGGGACGACGATCCTGATGTCGACCCACTACATCGAGGAGGCGGAGCGCCTCGCCGACGAAGTCGCCGTGATGACTAAGGGCAAGATCATCAGCCGCGGTAAGCCGTCAGAGCTGATCACCCAGCACGCCGGCCGCGAGACCGCGGAGATCTACGCCCCACCCGAACGACTCGCCGAGGCCCGGCTCAAGGCCGAGTCGGCCGGCCTGCGAGTGCGGCCGGCCGGCCCTGCCATCGCGATCGTCGGCTCCGAGGCCGCTGACGGCGAGGCCGTGCCCGAGGACGCGGTCCGGCGCGCCGCCTCGCTCGAGGACGTGTTCGTGCTGCTGACCGGCGAGGAGGCGGAATGAGCGTGGAGCGAGCAAGCGTGAGCAATGGCACCGTCCGGCTGGGGCGCCTCGAACCGGCGGCCGTCACCGGCGTGATGAGCCGCGAGCTGGCCAACTTCCGCACCTACTGGAAGGGGACGACCTTCTCCAGCGTGCTGGAACCGATCGTCTACCTGCTCGCCTTCGGGCTCGGCCTCTCGGCGACGCTCGTCGATGAGGTCCACGGCCTTCCCTACGTCGAGTTCGTCGGCACCGGCATGGTCGCTACCGCGGTGATCTTCTCCAGCGCCCTGCCGGCGATGTTCGGCACCTTCGTCAAGCACCGTTTCCAGAACACCTACGACGCGATCCTCGCCGCACCGGTCGACGTCGAGGAGCTGGTCAGCGCCGAGATGCTCTGGATTGGCCTGCGGGCAAGCGTCTATGGCTGTGTGCCGCTGCTGGTCACGATCGCCTTCGGCCTCGATCCAGCCCCGGGGATGCTGCTGGTGCCGATCTTCTGCTTCGTCACCGCGCTCGGTTTTGCCGGCTTCGGGGTCGCGATGGCGGCGATCGTCGCCAAGATCGACCAGTTCAACTACGTGACCGCCCTCTTCGTCACGCCGCTCTTCCTCGTCTCGGGAGCCTTCTTCCCGATCGACGAACTGCCGGAGGGAGTGCAGGTGGTCTCGCAGCTCAATCCGCTTCACCAGCTGGTCGAACTTGTCCGCGGCGGCGCCTTCGGCTTCGATCCGATCGACCTGGTCCGCTTCGGCGGCCTGGTCCTCTTCGCGCTGGTCATGTGGCGGATCGCAGTCAACCGCATGGAGGCACGGCTGATCGACTAAAAGTGGACCGTGCGCCCCGCCTTCGAAGCGAGGTCACCGGGCGTGTCCGTCGCGTTTGGCTCGAGCCGGGCTCACCTGCGGCACCCGCGGCTTCCGCTTAAGGCTGCTTCCTTCCGGACCTGACCTGGTTCACGTGCCTACGTCGCGCAGGACCCAACCGTCAACGCCGCCCGCGGCGCACTGACCCCGACGGCCAGCCCCTCGGAACGGGATTCGGCCCCGCTAGAGCGGATTGCGGGTTACAGGGCACCGCTGATTCCCCGCCTAGCACGGTCCGCTTCCCATCCTAGCCGGCGAGCGCGAGGCTGGCGAACGCGGCTGTGAGGCGGTGGTCATCTCCGGTAGCCGAGGCTCATCTGGCACCTCCCATCCGGGGCTTGCCGCTCGGCAGCGACTACTTGGTTCTAGGTACCCGCTGTCGTGCCGCTCCGCGGGGCCCTGGACGGACGTAGGATCAGCGCTCCGTGATCGAGGTCGACGCAGAGTCGTTCTTCGCGATCGTCGTCGTCGCCGCCTTGGCCGCGGTTGCGGTTGCTGCGCTGCCGGCCCGCTGGGCTCCGCCGGTCGTCGTCGTCGAGTTGCTGTTGGGAATCGTCGTCGGGCCCGAGCTGCTCGCTCTCGCCCAGACCGACGACTTCATCGACTTCTTCTCCAACCTCGGGCTCGGCATGCTCTTCTTCTTCGCCGGCTACGAGATCGACTTCGAGCGGATCAAGGGAGCGCCGCTGAAGCTCGGAGCGCTCGGCTGGCTGTTCTCGATCGTGCTCGCCTACGGAATCGGCGGCGCGCTGGCTGCCGCCGGCATCGTCGTCTCCTTCCTCTACGTCGGCTCGGCGATGGCGACGACCGCGATCGGCACGCTGATCCCGATCCTGCGCGACGCCGGTGAGCTGCGAACCCGCTTCGGCACCTATCTGCTGGCGGCCGGCGGTGCCGCCGAGTTCGGCCCGATCCTGCTCGTCACGCTGGTCCTCTCGGCCCACCAGCCCCTGCACGAGGCGCTCGTCCTGATCGTCTTCGTGGCGCTGGCGCTCGCCCTGGCGCTGGCCTCCGTGCGCTGGGGATGGCGCGGCTGGCCGGCCCTAGAGCGCACCTTCGAGGCGAGCAGCCAGCTGGCGGTGAGGATCACCGTCGTCCTCGTCTTCGGCCTCGTCCTCCTGGCGGGCGAGCTCGGCCTCGACGTCCTCCTCGGCGGCTTCGTCGCCGGCATGATCGTGCGGCTGGCGCTCAAGGGCCGCGAGCTGGCTGTCTTCGAGTCGAAGCTGACCGCGATCGGCTTCGGCTTCTTCGTCCCCTTCTTCTTCGTCACCTCGGGCATCGACTTCGACCTCGGCGCGCTCGGCTCCGCCGGCGCGCTGCTGAAGCTGCTGCTCTTCCTCGTCCTCTTCCTGGTCGTGCGCGGCGCGCCGGCGCTGCTCCTATACCGCGGCGTCCTCGACGCCCGCGACCGCGCCGCCCTCGCCTTCTACTCGGCGACCGAGCTGCCCCTCGTCGTCGCGATCGCGACGCTGGCCACCGAGGGTGGCCACATGCGCAGCTCGACCGCCGCCGGGCTGATCGGAGCGGCGATGCTCTCGACGCTGATCTACCCCTTCGTCGCCATGGCCCTGCGGCGCGGGGCCGTATGATCGGCCTGCCCGGGCGCGTAGCTCAGTGGGAGAGCGCTCGCCTCACACGCGAGAGGTCGCTGGTTCGAACCCAGCCGCGCCCATTGCGCCTAGCGCAGCAGTCGTATCTCGCATTCAAGCTCGGGCAGCTTCGCGGCCCGGACGTCACCGGTGAGGACCTCATCGACTTCCGGGCCGAGGTCGGCGCTGGCGAGGATCAGGGCGTCGGGCATGCGCAACCCCTGGGCGCCGGCACGGAGTCGGGCGGCGCGATCGGCCACCGCGGCGTCCACGGGCAGCAGCTCCGAGATCAGCTTTGCGAAGAATTCCTCTACATGGTCCTCGTCGTGGTGGCCCATACGTGCGCCGGTGAGGACCTCGGCGTAGGTGACCACGGATGCGACCAGTGGCTGCCGGTGGGCGCACTCCCGAACTGCGGCTGCGGCCGCGTCGTGAAGGGCGTCGCCCCGGTCGAGGAAGCCGATTACGGCATCCGAGTCGAGGACTACCGCCACTCCTCGCGCAACCCTTCAACCCGCTCGCGCAAGGCGCCCCCCGTATCCAGAACCCCGGAGTAGCGCTCGATCAGCTCCTCGACCCGGGTCAGAACCACGCGACCGGCTCCGTCAGCCTCGACCCGCAGAGTGTCGCCCGCCTCCAGGCCGGCGGCACGAAATGCACCGACGGGGATCGTCACCTGGTGCTTGGAGGAGACACGCGTGTGGTCCCGCGTTTTCTTTACCTTTTTGGGCATAGGTAAAGAATAGGGAAGGCGAAGGACAAGATCAGTCATGACCCTTAAAGGCACTGCCGACCGAAATTCGCCCCCTACCGTGCCAACTGCGGGATGTGGCGCTCGACGTGAGCGGCGATCGTCTCGCGGACCCATTGCTGGGTTCCCGGGTCCGCCATGCGGTAGCGGCCAAGCAGCATCTTCTGGTCGCTCAGCGGCAGGCCGGCAATCTCCCAGCTGACCGCGAGGCGCTCGAACAGCAACTCGTAGCGGCGGCGCCAGGCGTCGTCCATCGAGGTCGCCGCGCCAGCCGGCGGCTCGCCGATCTTGGCGATCGTCTTGGCGCTGAGGGACTCGCGCAGGACGAGCACGTTGCCCTCCGCGTCGACGTACTCGACCGTCGCGACCTTCTCGCGCGGATGTCGCTTCCTGCGCTTTGCCATGGCGCCGAGTCTGCCAGTCAGTCTTCGAACGGCGGCTTACGCCGCTCCCGCTTGCGCTCGCTCGTCCGGCGCTTCCGGTCGAGTCGCCGCTGCCGCGAGGCGCGGCTGGGCTTGGTCGCGCGGCGCGGGCGGCTGGTGCGCAGGCCGGCGGCGATCTTCTCGGTGAGGCGGCGCAGCGCCAGCTCGCGGTTGCGGGCCTGACCGCGAGCGTCCTGGGCGACGGCGACGATCGTCGCCCCCGCCCGCCGCGCCAGCCGCGCTCGCTGGTCCCCGTCGAGCGCCTGCGACGCCTCGACGTCGAAGACCGCTTCGATCCGCGAGGCCGTCACGTTGGCGTGTTGGCCACCGGGGCCAGACGAACGGCTCGCCCGCAGCTCGATCTCGCTCAGCGGGATCGCGAGCCGCTCGTCGATCCTCAGCTCATCGCTCACGCGGGAAGGGGCCAGCTCAGGGAAGGGAGTCGATCTTTGCCGCCAACTCGAAGTCGGCGGCGGTGACCCCACCCTCCGAATGGGTGGAGATCGAGACCGTCACCTTGTCCCAGGAGATCTCGAGGTCGGGGTGATGGCCCATCGTCTCGGCCGGCTCGACGAGGCTCTCGACGAAGCGCACCGAGCCGACGAAGTCGCCCCGTTCGAAAGTCTTGGCGATCGCATCGCCGCGCCGCTCCCAGCCCGGGTGCTCGGAGAGCCGCGCCTCGATCTCGGAATCGGTCAGGAGGGCCATAGCGCGACTATGCTGCCATGGATGGCGGGCTTCGCGCAATGAGCGGCGACATGCTGCCGACCCTGTGGCAGATCGACGTCTCGCACTTCAGCGAGAAGGCACGCTGGGCGCTCGCCTGGAAGGGCGTCGAGCACAAGCGCCACTCGCCGGTGCCGGGGGCCCACATGGTCGTTGCGGCATGGCTCACGCGCGGCCGCCAGGTCACCCTCCCGGTGCTCGAGATCGACGGCCGGCGGATCGGCGACTCGACGGCGATCGTCGCCGCGCTCGAGCAGCTCTACCCCGAGCCGCCCCTCTACCCGGACGACCCTGCCGAGCGGCGTCGCGCACTCGAGCTCGAGGACTTCTTCGACGAACAGCTCGGCCCCTACGTGCGCCAGCTCGCCTGGCACGAGTTCGGCAACGACCGCGAGCGCTTCCACGAACTGATGAAGCACGCCGCCCCACCCCCGCTCTCCCGCATGCCGGGCGCCGCCGCGGCTTACGCGCGCCTCTACACCACGCTGCGCTTCCGTGCCGGCGACAAGGGCAGGGCCGAGCAGAGCCGGATCAAGGTGCTCGCGGCGCTCGACCGCCTCGAGGCGGAGCTCGGCGACCGTGAGTACCTGGTGGGCGAGCGCTTCAGCATCGCCGACCTGACCGCGGCCTCGCTCTTCTACCCGCTGGTGCAGCCGCCGGAGGGTCCGATGCCCCCCGACCAGCCCGCCGCGGAGGGATTCGAGCGCTTCCGAGAGCCACTGCGACCGCGACGCGGTTTCCAGTGGGTAGCCGAGATGTTCCACCGCCACCGCAAGCCGGCCCGCCCAGTCGTGCCGGTGACGGCGTAGGACGGCCTAGCCGCCCAGGGGTCAACCGCCTATCGGCGCCCGTGGGTTGGCGCCGTAGAAGATCAGCGTGCCGAGCATGCCGACGATGTTGACCAAGACGATGTTCACCGCCATCGATTTCGCCGGCGCGGCGCCCACCCCGACCGGCCCACCCGACGCGGTGTAGCCGTAGTAGCAGCCGACGACCACGATGATCGTCGCCATCACCATCGCCTTGGTGAGGCTGAATAAGACGTCGACGGAGTCCTGGAAGGTCCAGAAGATCAGCAGGTAGCCGCCGGATGAGACGTCGCCGACCTGCTCGACCACCGCCACCCAGCTGGCGAAGTAGCCGATGCCGATGCCCACCAGGTAGAGGAAGGGGATCGCGATCCAGGCACCGAGCAGGCGCGTTGCAGCGAGGAAGGTGACCGGCGGAATGCCCATCACCTCGAGCGCGTCGATCTCGTCGGAGATCCGCATCGCCCCCAGCTCGGCGACGATCCCCGTCCCGACCTTGGCCGAGAAGATGTAGCCGAAGGCGTAGGGCAGGCCCTCGCGCAGGTCGCAGTAGGCGGAAAAGAGGCCGGCGTTGCCCGGCGCCCCGATCGAGCGGCTGAAGTAGGCACCGATCAGCCCGCACTGCAACCCGAGGATGAAGACGAAGGCCCAGACGATCAGGGCCGAGCCGAGGATCAGGATCCCGGCCTGGCGCAGGCTCTCGCCGAAGAACTGGAAGCTGCGGCCGGAAAGCACGAGGCCGGCGGTGCGCGAGCCGAAGCGCGCCATCTCCCCGACCGCCTCGATCCAACCGCGCGGAACGTCGAGCCAGCCGCTCATCGTCGTCTCTCCCTCATCGGATCGTCTGCAGTTCGGGGTTGAAGGCGAGCAGCAGCGCCGAGAAGACGTAGAGGAAGGCGAAGGAGGCCATGAAGGCGATCACGACGGCCTGGTTGACCGCGCGGCCGACGCCGGCGGGACCGCCGGACGCCGTCATGCCCTTGTAACAGCAGACGATCGCGATAATCGCGCCGAACAGCGTGCACATCAGCACCGAGCCCCAGAGGTCTGCGATCAGGGCGTTGGTGAAGAGCGTCGCGAAGAAGCCGCCGAGCGGTTCGCCATAGAGCAGCGAGGCGGCCATGCCGGCGGTGAGGCCGAAGACGATCGCGTAGATGTCGAGCAGACCGGTGATGACGATCAGGGCGATGAAGCGCGGCACGACCAGGTTCTTGATCGGGTCGACGCCGAGAACCTGCAGGGCGTCGAGCTCCTCGCGGATCTTGCGGGCGCCGAGGTCCGCCGTGATCGCCGTGCCGGCAACGCCGGCGACCACTGCGGCGGTGACGATCGGGCCGATGAAGCGAACGGCGGTGACGACGAAGAAGCCGCCGAGCCGGTCAAGCGCGCCGAAGAGGTCGAGAACCCCCGCCGCCTGCAGCCCCGGCGCACCGAAGCAGAGGGCGAAGGTCGAAACCGTCATCGGGAACCAGGAGAGCTTCAGCACGAAGAGGAACTGGCCGACCAGCTCCTCGCCATAGGGATAGGGAGGGCGCGCCGCCGAGAGCAGCGTCTTCGCGGTGAGGATCATCATCTCCCCCACCTGCTCGAAGGCGGACTTGGCGGGCAGCAGCGCCCGGCTCAGGACTTGCGTCGCCACCAGCTCATCGCCCGCTCGAGGGGACTCGGCCCCGACGAAAGCCCGACTTCCTCGCCGTGCTCGATCTCGCCGCGGCGGCGCAGCCGGGCCCGCGCTTCGTCGCGGGCTCGCTGCTCGGCCGCCTTCTGCGCCTGCGAGAGCTGCGCGATCAGGGTGTCGCGGGTGCGCTCCAGCTCCTCGACCCCGGCGACGTGGGCGGCGGCGCGTCGCGGTGCGGTCGGCAGGTCGCCGGGCAGGTCGCGGGTATAGGCCGCCAGCTCGGCCTCGAGTCGGGCTATCTGGCGACGCAGCTCTTGGCGCACCTCGAGCGCCTCGCTCTCCTCGGCAAGGTCGGGTAGCGGTGGGGCCTCGGGCGGCGCCGGCTCCTCCAGCGCGCCGGGCATGCTGGCGCAGGCGGAGGCGACCATCGCCAGCTGGCGCGGTCCGAGGCCTGCGGCTCGCGCCCGGCGCAGCGCGTCGAGCGCGATCTCCTCCAGCTGCGGCGCCGTCTCGACGTTCGTGGCGACGAAGGTGCCCTGGCCCTGCCGGCTCACGACCAGGCCCTCCTCCTCCAGCCCCGCATAGACGGCTCGGACGGTGTTGACGTTGACGCCTGCCCACTCGGCGAGGCGGCGGAAGCTCGGCAACCGCTCGCCCGAGCGGAGGCGACCCGTGGCAATCAGCGCCCGCAGGCGCCAGGTGAGCTGGAGGCCGACCGGGACCTCATCGTCGGGGTCGAGCGAGAAGGGGTTGGAGAAGTCGGCGTGGACCTTCTGTGCCATCAGAAGGCACAGTAAACGCGTCTGCTGATCTAGTCAACTAGCACAGTACTTGCCGCGCTTCCGACATTCACCCCCCTCAGGGGTGGTCAAAGTCGGCTACGGCGTAAGGACCACCTTCAGCGCTTCGCGGTTGTCGTAGATCCGGTAGGCCTCGGCGGCCTCGTCGAGCTTCATGTGGTGGCTGACGAGCGGGGCCGGGTCGAGCTTGCCGGCCTCCATCAGCGCCAGGACCCGGTCGACATGGGCGATCACGTTGGCCAGCCCCAGCCGCAGCGTCAGCCCCTTGAGCCAGGCGAGGCCGATCGGGACCTCGCCCTTGCCGGCGTAGGCGCCGATGCCGGAGACCGTACCGGCATCGCGGGCAAGGCTTATCGCCATCGCCAGCGGCCCGGGATCGCCGACGGCGTCGACCACTACGTCGACGCCGCGGCCCTCGGTGGCGGCGCGGACCTCGCGCTTCGGGTCCGCCTGCTCGAGGTGCAGCGGCGTCGCCCCGAAGCGCGCCGCCATCTCAAGCCGCGCCTCGACCGAGTCGACCGCGAAAACCTGGGTAGCACCCGCCGCCAGCGCCGCCTGCACCGCGCAGAGGCCGACCGGCCCCAGGCCCAAGACGGCGGCGCAGTCGCCGGCGCGAAGGCCGGCGTGGGCTACGGCGTGGTAGCCAGTCCCCATCACGTCACCGGCGAAGAGCGCCACCTCGTCGCTCATGCCCTCCGGCACTCGCCGCAGCGTGAGGTTGGCTCGCGGCACCAGCAGCCGCTCGGCCTGCGCACCCTGCAGATCGCCTAGGTGCGAGCCGTGGCCGAAGGTGCGACCGCGCTGGCAGCGGTGGTAGTCGCCGCGCAGGCAACTGCCGCAGGTCGCGCAGGCCGTGTGGAAGCAGCCGAGGACGCGGTCGCCGACGGCGACGCGCTCGACATCCGTGCCGACCTCGAGCACCGTCCCGACGAACTCGTGGCCGATCGTGAAACCGGGCTCGACCGGGACCCGCCCGTGGAGGATGTGGAGATCGGAGCCGCAGATGCCGCTGGCCTCGACGCGGACGACCGCGTCGTCGGCGGCGCCGAGCTCGGGCTCCGGCTTCTCGTCGATCCGGACCTCGCCCGGTGCCTGGAAGGTGACGGCGCGCATCGCGCGCAACGGTACCGCCCTGAGAGTCGTCGGCGCGCTAGCCGACGCTGACGCCGGGAACCTGGAAGCGGCCGGCTTCCACCCCGGGGCTTGCCGTCTCGGCGATCCGGGCTTCGAGCGCCAGCTCGCGCTCGAAGTCGGCCTCCTCGCCGTGGCGGAAGGAGACGTCCTCGCCCTCGAGCAGCTCGATGAAGATCTCGACGAAGCGCGCGTCGAGCTGCTTGCCGGCCACGCGGCGCAGCTCCTGGATCGCCTCGTAGCTCGAGGTCGGCGTGCGGTAGGAGTCGCGCGCCGTCATCACGTCGTAGGTGTCGGCGATCGAGATGATCCGGGCCAGCTCGGGAATGTCGTCACCTTCGAGGCCGCGCGGGTAGCCCTTGCCGTCGATCCGCTCGTGGTGGGCGAGGATGATGTCCGCGACCGGACCGTAACCGTCGAGGGAGGAGACGACGCGAGCGCCCTGCTGGGGGTGGCGGCGGATCAGCATCCAGTCTTCGTCGGTCAAGGGCACGTTAGCCTTCAGGATCCGGTCGGGGAGGATGAACTTGCCGATGTCGTGCAGCAGCGCGGCGATGTGCACGAGCTCCTCCTCCTGGCGCGAGAAGCCGGCGCGCTGGGCGATCGCCCGCGAGTACCGCGCCACGGCGGCGCTGTGGCGAGCCGTCATCTGGTCCCGCAGGTCGAGGGTGCGCAGCAGCGCGCTCAACATGCCGACCTGGAAGCTGGCGAGCTGCTTGCTGCGCCGCTCCAGCTCCTCGGCTCGCTGCTGAGAGACGATCAGGGCGCCAAGCAGGTACTGGAAGGTGACGAGGACGATGCCGAAAAGCGCGACCCCGGCCAGGCCGATCTCGTTGTAGATGAAGGCGACCCCAACCGCCATCAGCGCGGCGGCCATCTCGGAGGGGAGCAGCGGGAGCAGCGCGGTTCGCGCCTTCGCGACGAACGAGCTCCGCTCCAGATAGCAGGTATAGGCCGCCACCATCGTGAAGTTGATCGCCAGCGCGCCCAGGAAGACACCGAAGACCAACGGGTAGAAGGAGGGATCGGCGGCGGTTATGCCGAGGCCTTCGATCGTCTCGCGAAAAGCCCAACCGCCGACCAGGGGGAAGGTCGCGTAGGTGACGAGGTTGTTAAGCAGGTCGTGTGGCTCGTCGCGCCAGCGCACCCAGCCGACCAGGATCGAGGCGACGCCGATGATCGCCGCCGGCGTGCCGCCAAGGAAGACCATCGCCAGGACCAACGCCAGGAAGCTGCCGGAGATCTTGAGGCGCGATTCGGTTTCGATCGCCGTCAGGTCGCTGAAGATCGAGAAGCCGAGCAGGATGCCGAACAGGGCGGGATCCCAGTCGGCGGCTGGGGCACGAACCACCGCGCCCACAGCGATGACGGCCAGGAAGGCAATCTCCAGGCCGATGATCAGCGGTGTCGGACGCTTGCCTTGCATTTTTCGTCGCCGGTCGATGACGATCGGCGTACGCAACAAGATTCATGCGAACTGCATGGATCCCTGCGCTTGGGCAGCCACCTGCGCGCATGCAAAGTAATGGCTCGCTGGTGGGCGAGCAACAAATCCTGGTCGCCCGGCCAAAAGTGCAAAAGCCCGTGCAAGCGGCGATTTCAGGCCCAGAACGCGAAAAGACGCCCCCAGGGGACGCCCTCGCGAACAAAACGAAAGCTATAAGTAGCGCTTCGTTTTACCTTCTAAGTCTTAGCGACGGTAGCCCATGCCTAAATTCCCTTCTTGTTGACTGAAGCCCTTCAGATCGCGGTGACGACCTGAAACTCGTGCGTTGCGTGAACAACTTGTAGCACAACTTCGCGGAAACTTGTGCATCTGCAGCAAAAGTTGTGCAGAAATGAGGTAGGACGGAACGCGACTCGTGCGTAAATCACGCCTGATAGACCCGCTGCGACGACCGCCCTTCCGGCGTTTGGCGCTCTCCTACGCGGTAAACGAGCTCGGCGACTGGATGGGGATCGTCGCCCTCTCGGTGTTGGTCTTCGAGCAGACGGACAGCGCACTGGCGACTGCTCTGCTCTTCATTGGCACCGGGTTTCTGCCGGCGCTGCTCGCTCCGCTGCTGGTGGCGCGGGTCGAGCAACCGCCCCCCCGCCTCGCGCTGCCGCTGATCTACTGCGGGGAGGCGGCGGCCTTCGGCGCCTTGGCCCTGCTCGCCGAGCACTTCTCGCTGACTGCAATCGTCGTCGTCGCCACGATCGACGGCGCTCTCGCCCTCGCCGGCCGCGCTCTGACCCGCGCCGTGACCGTCTCCATGCTGCAGCCGGAGGGAGAGCTGCGCGGCGGCAACGCGATCCTCAACGTCGCCTTCACCGGCGGCGCCGCCGTCGGCCCGGCGATCGCCGGGCTCGCCGTCGCCGCCTTCGGGGTCCAGACGGCACTGCTGCTCGACGCGATCTCGTTCTACGCAATCGCCTGGATCCTCTTCACAGGCGGCAAGCTCCCGCAGGCGACGCCCGAACCCGGGCGGCTGCGCGAGCGGGTCCGCGCCGGGCTCGGCTACATCCGCTTCAACCGGACGTTGCGTCGCCTGCTGGTCGCCCAGACCGGCGCCTTCGTGTTCTTCGCCGCGGTGCTGCCGATCGAGGTCATCTACGCCAAGGAGACGCTCGACGCCGGCGACACCGGCTATGGGCTGCTGCTGGGCAGCTGGGGGGCCGGGATGCTGCTGGGCAGCCTCGTCTTCGCGGTGCTGCGGCAGGCGGCGTTGCCGATGCTGATCTTCTTCGGCACGCTTGCGGTCGGCGCCGGCTACCTGGCGATGGGCACCGCGCCGACCCTGGCCGTCGCCTGCGCGGCGGCGGTGCTCGGCGGTGCCGGCAACGGCGTGCAGTGGGTCGCGGTCATCAGCGCCGTGCAGGAGCTGACCAGCGAGCAGATGCAGGCGCGCGTGGTCAGTGTGCTCGAGTCGGCGAGCATGCTCGGGCAGGGCGGCGGGTTCGTCCTCGGCGGCGCCATAGCCAGCTTGCTGAGCCCTCGCGCGACCTTCCTGGTTGCCGGAGCGGGTGTCCTCGCAATAGTCGCAGTCGTCGCGCCGTTGCTCGGAAAGAGCTGGATTTCCAGCGATTCCGGCACGCTGGCCAGGCGTCCAGCCGACCTTGACGCCGCCGACGAGATTATGGTGGAGTTAAT
The DNA here is from genome assembly GCA_035764795.1 of Solirubrobacterales bacterium. GTDB lineage: Bacteria > Actinomycetota > Thermoleophilia > Solirubrobacterales > 70-9 > VRUE01. The sequence goes on from DASTYR010000240.1 coordinate 16,651, forward strand.
TCCCGGGAGGTAGTCGAGTCGAGAATGCGGCGATGGCCGCCCGGGAGTCGTGTCCCAGTCCCAACGGAGGAGGTCGTGTTGAGGAAGGCAATGGGGATCCTTGCGGGACTGAGTGTTTCAACGGCGCTTTCCATTAGCTTGGGCGCCTGCGGGAGCGAGGACAGCAGCGATTCGGGTGGGGGTGCCAAAGGCGGCTCGATCACGATCGCCCAGGCAGCACAGCCCGACTTCCTCGACCCGGCGCTCTCGTATTCGACGCACGGTTGGGAACCGATGTGGCAGGTCTACACGCCGCTGGTCACCTACAAACGCGAGGAGGGGGAGGCGGGAACCGAACTCATGCCCGGCCTCGCCGAGGAGCTGCCGAAGATCAGCGCCGACGGCAAGACCTATGAGCTGACTCTGCGCGACGGCCTGCGCTACTCCGACGGGACGCCGGTCAAAGCAAGCGACTTCGAGCACACGATCAAGCGGGTCCTCAACCTCGAGTCGGGTGGCTCGTTCTATTTCGAACCGATCGAGGGAGCCGGCGACTACGTCGCCGCGGGCAAACCGGAGGGCGACATCTCCGGTATCGAGACCGACGACAAAACCGGGGAGATCACGATCCGCCTGACCGCGCCGGAAGTCGCCTTCAGCAACGTCCTGGCGATGAACTTCGCGGGCATCGTGCCGAGCGACACGCCGTTCGAGAACGCGACGGGCGATCCAGCGCCGGGTGTCGGCCCCTACATGTTCACCAAATCGGTCCCCAACCGGGAATTCGTGCTCGAGAAGAACCCGCGATTCAGCGAGGGCACCATCCCCGGCGTCCCCGAGGCGAACATCGAGACGGTGACGACCAAAATCGTCCCCAACGTCACCCAGCAGACGCAGGACGTGATCGACAACGAGCTCGACTTCATGCAGGAACCGCCGGCCACCGACCTGCGAGCCGAGATCCTGGCGCGACTGGGCCCGGAGGGAAGCGAGGAACAGCGCTTCGAAGAATTCCCGACCCTCTCCACCTACTACTTCTTCCTCAACACGCGGGTGCCGCCCTTCGACGACCAGAAGGTGCGCGAAGCGGTCAACGTCGGTGTCGACAGGTCTGGCCTGGCGCGCATCTACGCGGGCGAAATGGCGCCCGGATGCTCGTTCCTGCCGCCCCGGATGCCCGGCTACACCGAAGAGACCGACCTGAGCGGCTGCCCGTGGGGGGACCCCAGCCAGGCGGCCGACATCGATCGCGCCAAGCAGCTGATTCGCGAGGCAGGGGCGGAGGGCGCCGAGGTCACCGTCTGGGGCGACGACGTCGAGACGACGCCGAAAGTCACTCAGGCGTACGCCGACATGCTCAATCAGATCGGTCTCGACGCGGAGCCTAAAATCATCAACGGCGGCGTCTACTTCCAGACGATCGGCAACCAGAAGACCGAAGCGCAGACCGGCTTCCTCAACTTCTTCGCCGACTTCCCGCACCCGATCAACTTCTTTTTCGTGATGCGCGGCGACGCGATCCAGCCCACCAACAACCAGAACATGAGCAACGTCGACGACGCCCATATCGACGATGAAGTCACGGCGCTGGGGGAAGAGACGGAGCTGGAGGCGGTCACCGACCGCTGGGAGGAGCTCAACGACTACGTCGCCGAGAAATCCTACATCGCGCCCTTCGGGCACAGGAAACTGACCACGTTCGTCTCCGACCGGATCGACTTCGAGAACTGCACCGTCGTCCATCCGATCTACTACAACGACTACTCGCAGTTCTGCCTGAAGGAAGCCGAATAGAGACCACGGCGGAGCGTCCGCCGACGGCCGCGGCGAGTGGCCCGTGGAGCCTGACCGGGCGCCGGCTGCGACGCAACCGGCCGGCGCTCGCCTTCGGTGCCGTCTTCCTGATGCTGGGCGGCGCCTGTCTCGCCGCTCCCCTGTGGGCCAGCCAGGTCGCCCACACCACCCCTGAGGCGAACCACCTCAGCGACAAAGTCGAGATCGACGGCGAGCCGACCGAAGTCGTCGACCTGCTCGGCAAGCCGATCGGGCCGACCTGGAGCGGCCGCTTCTTCCTCGGCGCCGACAGCAACGGGCGCGACATCATGGTGCGACTCCTCTACGGCGGCCGCAACTCGCTGCTGGTCGGCATAGCCGGGGCGCTCGGCACGATCGCGCTGGGGCTGCTGCTCGGACTGCTGGCGGGCTACCACCGCGGCCGCGTCGACACCGCGATCAGCTGGGCGATGGACGTGCTCTGGGCCTTTCCGGTGATCCTGATCGGCATCGCGCTCGGCACCGCGCTCGCCCTCGGCGGGCTCGAGCTGGGCCCGATCACGATTGAGGGCGACTCGCTCGCGATCCCGATCTTCGTGATCGCGGTGATCTACGTCCCCTACATGGCGCGGCCGATCCGCGGTCAGGTGCTGGCCCTGCGCGAGCGTGAATTCGTCGAGGCCGCACGGGCGCAGGGGATGGGACCGGCGCGGATCATCTTCAGCGAGATCCTCCCGAACGTGGCGACGACCCTGGTCGTCTTCCTCCCCCTCCTGGTCGCCAACGCGATCCTGCTCGAGGCGGCACTGTCCTTCCTCGGTGCCGGCGTGCAGCCGCCCAACGCCTCCTGGGGGACGATGATCGCCGAAGGCTTCGACCGGATCACCTCGGCGCCCCATCTGTCGATCGTGCCCGGCCTCATGCTGGTAGCCACGGTGCTGTCGCTGAACGTCTTCGGCGAAGGAGTGCGCGACGCCCTCGACCCCAAGGCGAAGCTGAGGCTCGAGCACTGATGCGGGGGGCATTGGCACGTTTTGCCGCCCGCCGCCTCGCCTCCATGGTGTTGGTGCTGCTCGCCGTCTCCCTGCTCGTCTTCGCGATCTTCAACGTGCTGCCGGGCGGCGACCCCGCCGTGAGGATGGCGGGGAAAATCCCCACCGAAACGCAGGTCGAGGCGATCCGCGAAGAGTGGGGCTTCGACGAACCGGTCTACGTCCAGTACGTGACGACGATGGAGAAGCTCTTCAGCGGCGACCTGGTCTCCTATTTCACGCAGCTCAACGTGACCGAGGAGATCCTCAAGGGCGCGCCGCGCACCTTCGCTCTCGCCATCGGAGCGGCGATCATCTGGATGGTCTTCGCGATCGCGCTCGGCCTCTACAGCGCTATGCGGGTCGGCACGCTGTCGGACCGACTGCTGACCGTGCTGGCGCTGATCGGGATCTCGATGCCGGTCTTCTGGCTCGGCATCCTGCTCAGCCACTACCTCGGCTACGAGGCCGGCATCTTCCCCACCGGGGAATACGTCGAGTTCCTCGACAGCCCGACCCAGTGGTTCTGGCATCTCGTCCTGCCCTGGTTCACGCTCGCGGTCCTCTTCATCGGCATCTACTCGCGCGTACTGCGCTCGAACATCCTCGAGACCATGGACGAGGACTACGTCCGCGCCGCGCGGGCTAAGGGATTGCCCGAGCGGCAGGTTCTGCTCAAGCACGTGCTGCGCAACTCGCTGATTCCGATCGTGACCCTATGGGGGCTCGACTTCGGCGCTGTGATCGGCGGGGCGGCGATTCTCACCGAGCTCGTGTTCAGCCTCCAGGGGGTCGGCCAATACACGGCCGAGGCGATCGAGCAGCTCGACGTACCAGCCGTGATGGCCGTGACGATGTACGGGGCCTTCTTCATCGTCATCTTCAACGCGCTGGTCGATATCGCCTACGCGGCGCTCGACCCCCGCATCCGGCTCGAGGGACGGCGGCAAGCGTGAGCGGCGCGCCCCTGCTGGAGGTCCGCGAGCTGGCGGTCTCCTTCAACACCGAAGAGGGATCCGTCCGGGCGGTCGACCGGCTCGACCTCGACGTCGCGCCGGGGGAGGTGCTGGCGGTGGTGGGTGAGTCCGGCAGCGGCAAGTCGGTGACGGCGCTCACCCTGATGGGTCTCTCACGCGGACCGAACACGCGGATCTCGGGATCGGTCCGCTTCGACGGGATCGACCTGATCGCGGCACGCGACGAGGAGCTGCGGCGGATCAGAGGCGAGCGAATCGCGATGGTCTTCCAGGACCCGATGACCTCGCTGGACCCGGTCTACCGGGTCGGCGACCAGATCGTCGAGCAGATCCGCGCCCACCGCGAGACGTCCCGCGAGGAGGCGCGGAGTCGCGCGATCGAGCTGCTCGACGCCGTCGGCATCCCGGACGCGGCGAGCCGTGCCGACGCCTACCCGCACCAGTTCTCCGGCGGAATGCGGCAGCGAGTGATGATCGCGATGGCACTCTCGCTCGACCCCTCGCTGCTGATCGCCGACGAGCCGACCACCGCGCTTGACGTGACGGTGCAGGCCCAGATCGTCGCGCTGCTGCGTGAGCTGAACCGCGCGCGTGGCCTCTCGGTCGTCCTGATCACGCATGACATCGGCCTGGTCGCGGAGGTCGCCGACCGCGTCGCGGTGATGTATGCGGGGCGGGTCGTCGAGCAGGGAACGCTCGACGAGGTCTTCTACGACCCCCAGCACCCCTACACCTGGGGGCTGCTCGGGTCGCTGACCCGGATTGACCGGCCGCGACCGGAGCGCCTGCCGCAAATTCCCGGCGCGCCGCCGTCGCTTCTCTCGCCGCCCCAGGGATGCCATTTCCGGCCCCGCTGCGCGCACGAGTTCGAGCGCTGCGCGCAGGTGCCGGACCTGGAGGCGCGGCTGGCCGAGGCACCGGGGCACCTCGACCGCTGCTGGCTCGACCCGGTCGAGAAGCGCGAGCGGCGGCCGATCGAGGTGGACGGATCGTGAGCGGCGAGCCGCTCCTGGAGGTCCGCGGCCTCGCCAAGCACTTCGACCCCGGCGCGGGGCTATTCGGGCGCGGCGGGGAGCCGGTGCGGGCGGTCGACGGCGTCGACCTCCGGGTCGCCACCGGTGAGACGCTCGGCCTGGTCGGCGAGTCGGGCTCCGGCAAGTCAACCCTCTGCCGCGCCATTCTGCGGCTGGTCGAGCCGACGGCAGGCTCGGTTCGCTTCGAGGGCCAGGAGCTGACCGAGTTGAGCCAGCGCCGACTACGGCCCCTGAGGCGGCACGTGCAGATGATCTTCCAGAACCCCTCCGCTTCGCTGAATCCGCGCAAGCGCGTCGGCGACATCGTCGGCGCGCCGCTGAAGTTGCACGGACTCGCCTCCGGGGCAGAGCTGCACCGTCGAGTAGGCGAGCTACTCGGCCGGGTCGGCCTCTCACCCGAGCACCTCGGGCGCTACCCGCACGAGTTCTCCGGCGGGCAGCGCCAGCGGATCGGCATCGCGCGCGCGCTGGCGACCGAACCGAAGTTGATCCTCGCCGACGAGCCGGTCTCGGCGCTCGACGTCTCGATCCGGGCCCAGATCGTCAACCTCCTTCAGGACATCCAGGACGAGATGGGGATCGCCTATCTCTTCGTCGCCCACGACATCGGCATCGTCCGCCACGTCTCCGACCGGATCGCCGTCATGCACCGCGGCAGGATCGTCGAGCAGGGTCAGACCGACCAAGTCTGCGAACAGCCACGCGACCCCTACACCCAGGAGTTGCTCGCCGCGGTACCGGTTCCCGACCCGCGCGAGGCGCGGGCCCGGCGCTCGACGGGGGGTGTTGGAGGTTGACCACCCATATCGGGGGCTAACCTCCAGCACCTCCATGCCCCTGCCCCTTTCGCCGCCGCTCAAGCCACAGCTGGCGCTGACCCGCAAAGCGCTGCCGCGCGGCGACGAGTGGGCCTACGAGCAGAAGCTCGACGGCTTCCGCGCCATCGTCTTCGTCGACGGCAGCGACTCCTACATCCAGTCACGGGGCGGCAAACCGCTCTCGCGCTACTTCCCGGAGCTGAGCTTCAGTCCCGGCCGCTACGTGCTCGACGGCGAGCTGGTGATCTGCGACAACGAGGGAAACGTGGAGTTCGACGCGCTGCAGAGTCGCCTCCACCCGGCCGAGTCTCGGATCAAGCTCCTGGCCGAGCAGATTCCCGCCGGGCTGCGCGTCTTCGACCTGCTCGCCGAGGACGACGAGGCGCTGCTGGAGACGCCGTTCGGCGAGCGGCGGGCGCGCTTGGAAGGACTGGCGCCGAGCCTGGGACTCGAGCTGACCGAGCTGAGCGACGACCCGGAGCGAGCCGAGCAGTGGCTGCGGACGACCGAGGGGGCGATGGCAAAGCAGCTCGACGCCCCCTACGAGCCGGGCAAGCGACGCGGGATGGCGAAGATCAAGCGCGAGCGGACGATCGACTGCGTCGTGATGGGGTGGCGGCCCGGCAAAGAGGAGGGCACCGTCGGTTCGTTGATCCTCGGCCTCTACGACGGCGGCGAGCTGCGATCGGTCGGCCACATCTCCGGCTTCAGGGCCCAGATGAAACGGGACCTGCGCCAGCTGCTGGCACCGCTGGAGACGGGTGAGCGGGGCAGCGCCGAGCCGAGCCGTTGGGCGGCCGAGCGCGACCTCGAGTGGGTTGCGTTGCGGCCCGAGCTGGTGATCGAGGTCGGCTATGACCACGCCGCCGCGGGGCGGATCCGGCACGGGGCGCGGTTTCACCGGTTCAGGGACGACAAGGCGCCAGGCGAGTGCCGGTTCGAGGATTTGGACGAAGGCTAGAAGAGGGTTGACTGAGCGCTCTGGCCAGCGGGTCCTGTCGCCGCAGGGGACCCACCGCCCCTTCCGGTAGCTAAAGCTTCCTCAGAGGCGGTTCCCCCTACGGCGCCACCCGCTGGAGAGTTGTCTTTCCGGGACAGCTTCGGTCCGGCCGCTCTTCGCCTAGATGCGCCGGAGCGGCCCCAGCCGCGGACCACTTTCGTCACCTGACCTCTCTCTTGGGCTGGCAAGTACGCTCGACCGCCTGCATAAAGCTGTTCGTAGCGGGGGATCAGGTCGGGGCGTTTGGCTTCGAGCCAGGCGAAAAAGACGTCGCGGACCTCGTCGCGGAGATGGAGGGCGACGCCGCCTAGGAAGGTTGCACCGGCCTCGCGAGCTCGGTCGACGAGGGGTTGGACCTGGTCGGGATGGTCGTTGATGCCAGGCATCAGCGGGGCAATCAGGACGCCGGAGTCGATGCCGCGGCGGCGTAGCTCGGCGACGGCGTCGAGGCGGGCCGCGGGGCTCGGGGTGTGCGGCTCGGTCTGTCGCCAGACCTTCTCATCGAGGGTCGGGATCGAGAGGTTGACCGAGACGGGAAGTCGCTTCGCCATCCGCTCGTAGATCTCGATGTCGCGCAAGAGCAGCGGCGACTTGGTGAGGACGGAGACCGGCGTCGCCGCAGCCTCCAGCGCGGCCAGAATCTCCGGCATCATCCTGTAGCGGTTCTCGACCCACTGGTAGGGGTCGGTATTCGTCCCCAGCGCCACCAGATCCCGCTCCCAGCTCGGTCGCCCCAGCTCCACCCGCAGCAGCTCCGGCACGTTCACCTTCACCACGATCTCGCGCTCGAAGTCGCGCCCAGCGTTCAGGTCAAGGTAGGTGTGAGTGCGGCGGGCGAAGCAGTATCGGTAATCGACAGGCGTGGGTGCAACCGCGGAAGGGATTGATCGTCCAGTTGAACCCGTATCGCCCGCCGGGCACCCGATTGAGGGCCGACTTAGCCCTTATCTCGTGAAACCGGATACCGAGTGCCTCGGGCGCATCGAAAGTTCGGACAATCGCTTCCTCGGCCAGACCGAACAGCCTGCCTTCGCCCTCCTTGTCCATGCGTTGTTCGTCCCAGCGCATACGAACACATGTTCGCATAGAATGTATCCGTGGTCAATGCCCCGCCAAAGCCCCTCCTTCAGGTCCAGCGTCAAGCAGTGGCCTGGAGAAAGGAGGTGCCGATGGCAGAGATTGCATTGATCATGCTCCTGCTCCTGCTGCTCCTTCGGGTGACGTAGGCGGAGCGCCGGCCGGGGCTGCGACCCCGGCCGGCTACTGACGCCGGACACAGAAAAGGCCCGGCGGCCCGGGCCTTTTCTAAGGCAGAAACTGCATTGATCGCCCGGAAGTATAACCCGCAGCCTGCTTGCTGCTAGGGCAGCTTGCCGGCGATTACGTACCGCAGAACCGCCACCACCTGCTCGGCCGTGCGGGCCGTGGCCTGGGCGGCGCGGTCGACCTCCTTGAGCGCGTGGTCGAGATCGGTGTCGTGGAGGGTGACGATCGGCTTGCCGAGGGCAGCTGCGAAACCGGCGTCAAAGGCGGCGTTCCACTGGCGGTACTTGTCGCCGAAGCGGACGACGACGACGTCGGCGTCGCGGATCAGCGTCTGGGTGCGGACGGCGTTGACGCCGGCGCCCATGTGGTCGCGCCAGAACGGGCTCTCCTCGGGGCCGAGAGTCCCCACGCCGGCGTCGTCGGACGCGCCGTGGTCGGTGACCGGCGCCGTGAACTCAACCGGCAGACCGGCCTCGCGCACCCCCGCCTCGATCCGCTCGCGCCAGTCGGAATGGATCTCACCCGCCAGGTAGATGCGCCAGGTCCGCTCGCTCATGCCAGCGGCTCCCGGCTACCGCCGGCGCCCGTCTCCTCGAAGTGCTTGCTCAGCATCGTCACCTGCCCCTGGTAGTTCGACCCGAGGTCCTCGCCGTAGAGGCGCTCGGCCGGAGCGCTGGTCCGCTCCAGCGCCAGCTTGCAGACCGGCTGACGGTGCTCGACCATGAATGAGACGTCGCGGGCGCGCACCTCGAGTGCGGCGCGGCTGCCGTGACGGGCGCCGGCCGAGTCGTAGCCGAAGCCGGGGTCGAAGAACCCGGCGTAATGAGTGCGCAGCTCACCGGCGGTCGGGTCGTAGGCCATCATCTCGGCGGCCACCTGGGGCGGGATGCAAACGCCCTCGGCCGAGAGCAGCAGGTAGAAGATCTCCGGCTCGAGCACGATCCGCCCGCCGGCCTCGGGGAAGACCGGGTCCCAGTAGTCCGTCCAGCGGTAGGCGCGGATCCGCGAGAGATCGATCGGCAAGCTGTTTTTCTTCGCCCTGTAGCCGACGATGCGATCACTCGGTCCCGAGAGGTCGACGCTGAGGAAGAGGCCGTCGGCGAGCGCCAGCTCCGACTCGCGCAGCGCGTGCGAGTCGAGATAGAGGAGCGGGAACTCGGCTTGGAGCTCGCGGATCTCCTCGTCGGAGAGGCGGACGTCGCCGCGGGCCAGCCGCAACTGGTTCAGCGAGAGACCCGTTTTGACCTGGATCGCGAAAGAGCGCGGCACGATCTCCAGGTAGAGGCGCCCTCGGTAGCCGGGGCGGATCTCGTCGAAGCGGTGGTGGCGGTCGGTGAGGACCCTGGTGAAGACGTCGAGGCGTCCGGTCGAGCTCTTCGGGTTCGCCTTTGCCCGCACGTCCTCGGGCAACGCCAGCTCCTCGAGCAGCGGCACGAGGTAGGGCCGGTCGCGCTCCAGCACGGCCCCATCGCGAAGGTCCACTTTCTGAAAGGCGAGCCCCTCGATCTTCTCCTCGACGGTCGAGTCGACGTCGGGCAGGAAGCTGCAGCGCAGCGCCCAGGCGAAGTCGCCGAGCCGGAGGTCGATGCTGGCCGGCTGCACCGCCTCGGGCCGTATCCGGTAATCGCCGGAGCTGACCCACTCGGCCTCGATCGCCTCGCTCAGCGCTTGCGAGGGCAGCACGCCGCGGCTAGTCGCCGCCGCCACCTCGCTCATCGCCGCGCCCTCATCCGCCGGACCCTACGCGGCGCGCCGCGGCGCTGCCAAGGTAGGGAGTCAGCGCAAACTCCGCGACTTCCGGCAAGAACTGCTCGACTTCTTCGGTTTGCCCAGCCAATACCCAGTGGCTGAGCAGCGAGGCGACGCCGCCCACCACCGCCTCGGCGACGCCGCTCGCCGGGGGCTGGGCGCCCTGCGGGGCCGGCGCGCCATCGCGCAGGTAAGGCACGAAGCTCTGCACCGCCCCCTGGAAACGGGTGTAGACGTCCGGTCCCGCCCGCAGCCCCTCGACCAGCAGCAGGTCGGCCCGCGAGGGCTCCCTCGCCATGTAGGCGAGCACGGAGGCGAGCGCTCCGGTTACCCCCTCAGCCCACTCCTCGGCGGCGGCGCAAGCGGCGAGCACCTCTTGGCGCAGTTGCTCGACCGCGTGGTCGTAAGCGGCGACGAAGCACTCGTCCTTGCTGGAGAAGTGGCGGTAGAAGTCGCTCTTGGAGACCTTGGCGTTGGCCGTAATCAAGGAGACGGTGGTCCCGTCGTAGCCGTGCTCGTGCAGGCATTCGGCGATCGACGCGAGCAGGCGATCGAGCTGGTTCTGGGTGACGAACTCACGAGAGAGCCCGTGGCGGCCACGCGGCAAGGATCGCATCTAGGGC
>DASTYR010000241.1:0-4628 GCA_035764795.1 Solirubrobacterales bacterium
GTGCAGACCGTGCCGGTCTCGCCCGGAGACGTCTTCCTGCTCTGCTCCGACGGCCTGACGACGATGATCGACGAGGAGCGGATCGCCTCCCTGCTCGCCGACGCCGGCACGATGAAGGAGGCGGTGCGCTCGCTCGTCGACGCCGCCAACCGCGCCGGCGGTCGCGACAACATCACCGCGCTTGCCTTCCGGCTGGAGGACGCCGCGGCGCCGCTGCGCGATCCGGCCGGCGACGCCACCCTGGTCGGCGCGGCCGCCCAGGAGGCGGGGTTGACGGCGACGGAGGTCCGCCGCCGCGCCGCCGCCGCTGCGGCAAAGGAGCGCCGCGAGCAGCTCGCCGCGAGGCAACCGCGGCGGCGGCTGCGCAGGGCCGCCAAGGCCCTCGCCGCCCTCGCCGTCATCGCGGCGCTGCTGGTCGGTGCCTGGTACGGCAGCCGCCAGATCTGGTTCCTCGGCACCGACGAGGGCGGCCGCGTCGCCCTCTACCGCGGGCTGCCCTACGAGCTGCCGCTCGGCATCGACCTCTACGAGGAGCGCTACGCGAGCCCGATCCAGACCGGCTCGCTCGCCGGCCGGAGGCACGAGGCGGTGATCGGCCACGACCTGCGCTCGCGCTCGGACGCCGTCTCGCTGATCGAGGAGATCGAACGGTCGCAGCTCAAGGGCGAAGACCACTCGCCCGCGGCGGAAGCGGGAGCGAGCGAGCGAGGCAACCGGTGATCATCAGCGCGAGCGAGCGGGAGCTGAGCACGCGGGCGGCATCATGAGGTCCGCTCGCAACCGGGAGCTGATCGCGCTCGTCCCGGTCGCCCTGCTGCTCAGCGCCGGCTTTGCCGCGGTCTTCGCCTCCGAGCAGGCGAGGGTCGGCGACCTCAGCCTCGTCTACGGCGCCTATTTCCTGGCGGTCTGCCTCGCCACCCACATCTACCTGCGGCTGCGGCTGCCGAACGCGGACCCCTACCTCTTCCCGCTCGCCGCGCTCCTGACCACCTTCGGCCTGGTGATGGTCTACCGGATCGATCCCGACCTGGCCCGCGACCAGGCCAATTGGTTCGTGCTCGGGCTGCTGCTGTTCGCGCTGGCGATCCACTTCCTGCGCGACTACGACGTGCTCGAGCGCTACCGCTACACGATCGCCGGTGTCGGACTGCTGTTGCTGCTTGCCCCGCGCCTGCCGGGGATCGGCCAGCAGGTCAACGGCGCCTACCTCGGGGTCAAGCTCGGCCCGCTCGCCTTCCAGCCGGCCGAGTTCTCGAAGATCTGCATCGTCGTCTTCCTCGCCAGCTACCTGCGCGAGCACCGCGAGGTCCTGATCGTCGGCGCCCGCCGCGTGCTCGGCGTCACCCTGCCGCCGCTCAAGCACCTCGGCCCGCTGCTCGTCGTCTGGGGCGCGGCGATGTTCATGCTCGTCTTCATCCGCGACCTCGGTAGCTCGCTGATGTTCTTCGCCGCCTTCCTGGCGCTGCTCTACGTCGCCACCGGCCGCTTCTCGTTCGTCGCGATCGGCATGGCGATGTTCCTGGTCGGCGCCTGGTTCTTCGCCTCGACCGTGCCCCACGTCCACGACCGCATACAGATCTGGCTCGACCCCTACCAGGACCCGACGGAAAGCGGCTACCAGATCCTGCAGTCGATCTTCGCCCAGGCCGACGGCGGCCTCTTCGGCGTCGGCTTCGGGCAGGCGCTGATCACGATCCCCGGCACGAACACGCCGCTGCTTCCCGCGGCCCAGACCGACACGATCTACTCGCTGATCGTCAACGAGGTCGGGCTCTTCGGCGCCAGCGCGCTGGTCCTCACCTACCTGCTCTTCGCGGCGCGCGGCTTCAAGGTCGCGCTGCTGGCCGACGACGGCTTCTCGAAGCTGCTGGCCACCGGCCTGACGGCGGTCTTCGCGATCCAGGCCTTCGTGATCATCGGGGGCGTCACGCGGGTGATTCCGCTGACCGGGGTGACGCTGCCCTTCGTCAGCTACGGCGGCAGCTCGATCGTCGCCAACTTCGTCCTGCTGGCGCTGCTGCTGCTGATCTCCGATCGGGCGCGGCGTGAGGCTGCCGCCGCGGCGCGCACCGGCGGTCTGGCGATGGGAACGACGTGAACCGCCAGATCGTCAAGCTCTTTGGCCTGATCGTCGTCCTCTTCGGGGTCCTGATCGGCTTCACCTCGTACTGGTCGGTGTTCGAGGCGGAGGCGCTGCAGGAGAAGACGGCGAACAAGCGGCCGCTGCTCGAGCAGCAGCGGATCGAGCGCGGCCGCATCCTCGCCGCGGACGGCACGGTGATCGCCCGCTCGGTCGCCAAGGGGCGCGGCGACAACCTGCGCTACGTGCGGCGCTATCCCGAAGGCGCCCTCTTCGGGCACCCGATCGGCTACAGCTTCGTGCGCCAGGGCGACAGTCAGTTCGAGAAGTTCCACAACGACGAGCTGGTCGGCAACGAGTCGGAGTTCGTCTCCCTGCTCGACGAGCTGCGCGGCCAGGCGCAGGAGGGCAACGACGTCGTAACCAGTCTCGACCCGGAAGGCCAGCGCGTTGCCCTAAGCGGCCTCGAAGCTGCCGGCCGCGGCGCGGTGGTGGCGATCGAGCCGAGCACCGGCCGCGTGCGGGCGATGGTCTCCAACCCGCCCTACGACCCCAACCGCGTGCCCTTCGAACTGGAAGAGCTGAACGAAAACGTCGCGGAATCCCCGTTGTTCGACCGCGCCACCCAGGGGCAGTACCCGCCCGGCTCCACCTTCAAGGTCGTCACCGCCGCGGCGGGGCTTGGCAGCGGCACGATCGACCTCGAATCGACGATCGAAGCGCCGGCGACGATCGACGTCCAGGGCCAGCCGCTCGCCAACTCCGACGGAGCCTCCTACGGCGCGATCCCGCTCGAAGCGGCGCTGACCGGCTCGGTCAACACTTGGTTCGCGCAGCTTGGCGAAGACATCGGCTCGGACACGCTGTTTGAGTACATGGACCGCTTCGGCTTCGGCTCGACCCCGGCGATCGACCTGCCCGACGACGAAGTCAGCCGGAGCGGAGTCTTCGAAGGCGACGAACTGCTCGGGCGCGGCGACCCGGTCGACGTCGCCCGCGTCGCGATCGGGCAGGAGCGGCTGGCGGTGACGGCGCTGCAGATGGCCCAGGTCGCCGCCGCGGTCGCCAACGACGGCACCCTGATGAAGCCGCAGATCTGGAGCCGCGTCGTCGACCCCGACGGCCGCGTCACCGAGCGCCTCGACCCCTCCACCTACAGCGAGCCGATGGACGAGGAGACGGCGGCGGCGCTGACCGACGCGATGGAAGGAGTGGTAAACGAAGGCACCGGGACCAACGCGGCGATCTCCGGCGTTCCCGTCGCCGGCAAGACCGGAACCGCGGAAACGCCCGGAAACGAGAGCTGCGGCGAAACGGACGCCAACCAGGCCTGGTTCATCGGCTTCGCCCCGGCCGACGATCCCGAGATCGCGATTGCCGTCACGGTCGAGTGCACGCCCTCCTTCGGCGGCGAGATCGCAGCGCCGATCTTCCGCGAAGTCGCCGAAGCGCTGCTCGATGAATGAGATAGAACACGGGTCGATGGGCCTACGGCGTCCATATGGCGGACGTTTCAGGCCCGTCGGCGGAGAGGTGCGGCGGGATGCTTGAGGTGAGCGAGGGCAGCGTCATCGATCAGCGTTACCGGCTGCTGAGCCGCCTCGGCTCCGGCGGCATGGCCGACGTCTGGCTCGCCGAGGATTCCCACCTGCAGCGTCGGGTCGCGCTCAAGATCCTTCACCGACGCTTCGCCCAGGACCGCGAGTTCGTCGAGCGCTTCCGCCGCGAGGCCGAGGCGGCCGCCGGCCTCCAGCATCCGAACATCGTCGCCGTCTTCGATCGCGGCGACGTCGAGGGCACCTACTACATCGCGATGCAACTGCTCGAGGGTCGCTCCCTCAAGGAGCTGATCGAAGCAGGGCTGACGCCCGAACAGGCGGCGGGGATCGTCCGTCAGATCCTCGATGCTGCCGGCTTTGCCCACCGCCACGGCGTCGTCCACCGCGACCTCAAGCCGCAGAACGTCATAGTCGACGCCGAGGGTAAGGCGACCGTCACCGACTTCGGCATCGCCCGCGCCGGCGCCTCGGAAATCACCCAGGCCGGCTCGGTGATGGGCACGCCCCACTACCTCTCGCCCGAGCAGGCGCAGGGGCAGGACGTGACGGCGGTCTCCGATCTCTACTCGGTCGGCGTCATCCTCTACGAGGCGCTCGCCGGGCGGGTGCCGTTCGAGGCCGACTCCGCGGTGGCGATCGCGATGAAGCAGGTTTCGCACGCCCCGCAGCGCCCCAGCTCGATCAACCCGAGCGTCTCGCCGGCCCTCGACGCGGTCGTGATGCGGGCGCTGGAGAAGGACCCCGGCCAACGCTTCCAGAGCGCCGAGGCCTTCATCGCCGCCCTCGACGCGGCGCTGCGCGAACCCGAGGCGGTCGGCGGCGGCACCGCTGCGTTCGCGCCGCTGCCGCCGGTGGTGGTGACGCCGGAGGAGGCGGCCGCGGCAGAGGAGGAGCGCCGCCGCCGCTGGCTGTGGGCGCTCGTGGCGCTCGCCGTCCTGCTCGGAATCCTCGCCGGCTTGGCATTGACCCGCGACACGAGCACCGAGGTC
>DASTYR010000242.1:0-5762 GCA_035764795.1 Solirubrobacterales bacterium
CGCTCGCAAAGGCTGGCGCAGTGCGCCTCGTCCTCGTCGGAGTCGTAGCGCAGCCCGTAGTTGACGTGGAGGGCCTCGACACACTCGACGCCGAGCAACCGCACGGCCAAGTCGAGCAGGCAAACCGAGTCCCGCCCGCCAGAGAGCATCGCGACCACACGTCGCCCCTGCGGCAGCAGGCCCGCCTCGCGGACCGCCTCAAGCATCGACTCGCTCTCCATATATAAGGAGTGTTGCGCTCAGTCGCCGGCGTCGCGGACGACGTACAGCGGCGTCGCTACCGGGAAACCCTTCAGGTTGACCTCGCCGATCGCCTCGCAGGTCAGGTCGCGCCCGCTCAGCGTGCCGGCGACGCTGTCGGTGACCAGCACCTCGCCGGCGTGGGCGCGCCCGACGACGCGGTGGACAAGGTTGACGTGGGTCCCGAAGTAGTCGCCATCGCGGTAGACCGCCTCGGCGTAGTGGATGCCCACCCGTGGCCGCGGCCGCACCGGGAAGCGCTCCAGCAGCGCGACCGCCCACTCGGTCAGCGAGCCCGGATCGGGCGAGACGACCATCACCTCGTCGCCGATCGTCTGGACGATCGTCGCGTCGGTCGGCATCGTCGCTTCCACCGTCTCGACGAAGTTCTCGACCACGTCGAGCGCCTCGAGGTCGCCCTCCTCCTCGGTGTAGCGGGTGAAGCCGGTGAGGTCGATGAAGCAGAGCGTCATCGGCACCCGGCCGAGGTCGTCCGCCGCCTCCTCGAGATCGGCCTCCATGTGGCCGACGACGTCCTGCTCGAGGAAGTAGCGCAGGTAGCGCGTGTGCAGGTACTCGGTCAGCGGCGCGGCGAGGGGCAGCATGTCAGCCGCCAGCTCCCCCATCTCCTCGGCGATCTCCAGCTCCGGCAGGGCGTCGCGGATCATCGGCTCGTGCACGTAGAGGTGGAAGAGGCGCACCTCGGCGTCGGCGATACGGCGCATCGATTGCACGTAGACGCGCACCAACTGCAGGAAGGCGACGAGCGGGAAGCCGGCTGCGAGGACACGGGCGCAATGGCGCAGCGCTGTGACGTCCTCGGGGCTGAGCCGTCGCTCGCGCTCGAGCGGCGTGCCAAGGATGACCAGGATGCGCTCGATCAGCTGCGGCTCGAGGCCGGTCTCACCGGCAACCTCCTCGACCGTGCGCTGTTCGGAGGCCTGCGGAAAGAGCTCCTCGACGAAGCCGAACGCAAGCCTGCCCTCGCCACCGGCCCGCTTCAGCTCCTCGAGCGAATGCCCCCGCTCGCGCATCCGCGCCACCACCCGGGCCTGCGCCGCGGCCGCCGCCGTCCAGCGACCCCGCCGCACCGGCAGCACCTTCGCCTCCGCCCATCGCTTCAGCGTCGCCGTAGGCACCCCCGACCGCCGCGAAGCCTCCGCCAGCGTGATCCGCCGATCCGCCATCGCGGCCCGAGGCTAAAGACAGAGGGAGCGGCAAGCGCCGCCCCCTCTGTCTGGGCTCAGGCGGGGATCTCCTCCCCGGGGTGAGCCTGCAGCACCTCCTCGCCGTCCTCACCGGTCCGGATCCGGATCGCCTTTTCGACCGGCAAGACGAAAATCTTGCCATCGCCGACCTCGCCGGTCCGCGCGTGCTTGAGGATCGTCTCGACGACCAGCGACTCGTCGCGGTCCTCGACGACGACCTCAAGCTTCAGCTTGGGCCGGACGTTGACGGTGAGCGTCGAGCCGCGGTAACGCTCGACGATCCCCTTCTGGCGCCCCGACCCCTTGGCCTCGCTGATCGACAGGGAGGGAAACCCCCTGTCGAGCAGCTCGGCGCGAATCGGCTCGAACGCCTCGTGACGGATGAACGCCTCGATCTTCTTCATGCGTTCACACCTCCAGTCGCGACTCGGTCGCGGTCGTCTCGGTCGCGGTCATCTGCGCGGGGGAGGCAGCCGGCACGGCGGCTCCCGTCCCTATCGTCCCCGGCAGCCCGGTGGAGTACTCCGGCTGCGGGATGAACTGCTCGGGATACCCGTACATGCCGTGCGAGCTGATGTCGAGTCCCGCTTCCTCCTCCTCGCCGGAGACGCGCAGCCCGATCGTCGCCTTGATCAGCGCGAACGTCGCGAAGGAGATCGCGAAGACGACGATGAACGTGAACGCCACCGCCAGCCCCTGGACGGCCAGCTGGCCGAACGAGGCGCTCAGCGAGACGTCGCCGAACAGCGAGTACCAGACCCCCGCCGAGGCGCCTTCGGCGACGAGCCGCTCGGAGCCGAAGACGCCGACAGCGAGCGTGCCCCAGATGCCCGCCAGCCCGTGCGCCGAGAGGGCGCCAACCGGGTCGTCGAGCAACCTCTCGATCGCCAGCACCGCGTAGACGACGATCAGCCCGGCGATGAAGCCGATGATCGGCGCCGCCCAGGCCTCGACGAAGCCGGCGGGCGCGGTGATCCCGACCAGGCCGGCGATCGCGCCGTTGCCGGCCATGCCGACGTCGAGCGTCCTGCTCTTCAGCCAGACCGCCAGGGAGGCGCCGATCACGCCGGCAGCTGCGGCGAGCTGGGTGTTGAGCATCACCTCGCCGAAGAACGAGCCGGCGGTCTCATAGGTGGAGCCGCCGTTGAAACCAAACCAGCCGATCCAGAGGATGATCACGCCGAGGCCGACCAGCGGCATCGAGTGCCCGGGGATCGCCCGCGGTTTGCCGGCGGCGTCGTATTTGCCGCGGCGCGGGCCGAGCAGGAGCAGCGCCGCGAGGGCGCCGACGGCGCCGGTCAGGTGCACGACCGAGGAGCCGGCAAAGTCCATCACCGGCTTGCCGCCGACGTCGGAGAGCAGCCCCCCGCCCCAGACCGCGTGGGCGACCAAGGGGTAGATCACGGCGCCGAAGACGAGCGCGTAGACGACGTATGCACCGAACTTGATCCGCTCCAGCGTGGTGCCCCAGACGATCGCCAACGAGACCGCGCAGAAGGCAAGGCCGAACAGCATCAACATCGCGTCGGAGGCGGCGACGTTGAACGCTTCTTCGCCCTGTCCGACCACTTGGTCGAAGTGGAAGAAGAAACCGCTGGTGCCGAAGAAGTCGTTGCCGCCGCCTTCGGCGATGCCGTAGCCGATCGCCCACCAGGCGATCGTCACAAGCGCCAGGTTGATGAGGATCTTGGCGACCCCGGTGCCGACGTTCTTCTGCCTCGAGAAGCCGATCTCGAGGAACATGAAGCCCGCCTGCATCAGGAACACCAGCACGGTGGCGACGGCGACCCAGAGCATGTCGATCTCGGTCGTCTTCGCGGCCAGCGTCTCGGCCACCGACTGAGCCGACGCGGCGCCCGGCAGCATCAGCGAGGCAAACGCCGCCAGCAGCGCGGCGAGCCCAAGTCTCTTTCTCATCTCAACTTCCTCCTAGCCCGCCGGAGCACGCCCCGGCAGTCGCGGTTTGGCAATCGCAGCCACGGTATGAGCGCGCGGGAGGACCGACCTTGGACCGCTGGAGCAAATCCAGAGGACTCGGTTCTCCCGAGTGGCAGAGGAGGCGAGGCCGTCTAAGGTCAGCGCCCGATGCCGGCCCTGCTGCAGCCGAAAGCGCCGTTCACCGCCGATGCGATCGTCGTCGGCGATCCCGGTCGTGCTCTGCTGCTCGCCCAGGAGCTGCTCGAGCAGCCGAAGATGTGCAACCACGCACGCGGTCTCTGGGGCTACTCGGGCCGGACGCCTGGAGGGCTGGAGTTGACCGTCCAGTCGACCGGCGTCGGCGCCCCAAGCGCAGCCGCGGTGTTGGACGACCTCGCACAGCTGGGGGTGCGGCGGGCGGTGCGGATCGGAACCGCCCGGGCGACTGGCGAGCGGCCCCTCGGCGAGCTCCTGGTCGTCAGCGAGGCGATTGCGGCGGCCGGCAGCGCCGCGGTCTTCGGCGTCGAGGCGGGCGAGGCGGTTGCGGCCGAGCCGGCGCTACGGCGAGCCCTCGAGAGGGCACTGCCGACGACGGCCCCCGGCCGGGTCGTCAGCCTCGATGCAATGCCGGCAGGACCCTTTGTCCCCCCGCCCGGCGTCGCGGCGATCGACATGCAGACCCTTGGCCTGCTGGCCCGGGCCAAGGCGCTGGATATTGCATGTGCCGCCCTTCTGATCGTCTTCGCAGGACCTAACGGAGCGGTGCTGCCGGTGGAGCAGTTGGAAGCGGCTGCGAGACGTGCGGGGAGGGCGGCCGCGGAGTCACTCTCACCCTCAAGTTGAAGGTGAGACAGACGTTGCTACGCGGCGTCGGCTTTCCCGGTCCGCCGCGGCGAGCCGAGCTGCCTGCGCAGCCCGCCCACCTCCTCGGCCACCCTGTCGATCTGATCCTCGATGTCCTCGAGTCGCTGCGAGATCGACCGCAGGCGCCGCTCGAGCCGTTCGACGTCACTTGCCGACGGCAGGTTGAGCGCCGCCAGGGCGGCCTGCTGGGCCTCCGAAGCCTTCTCGCGGGCACCGAGCGCCGCCGTCAGCGCGTTCTCCAGCGTCTTGCTCTCCAGGAGGGCCTGGGCGAGCTCGGCGATCGCGTGCTCGCTACGCGAACGCAAGCTCTCCTGCTCGTCGGGGTCGAGGCTCATTGACGTGACCTTAACGAGCCCATCCGAATCGGCTGGAATCCTGCCTAGTTCGGATGGACGAGGAGCGGATTAAGGACATGTTGGCTGCGGCCGCCGCGCATTGCGGACCTCCGCGAAAGTCAGTAGCGTGGTCAGCCGGATATCCGGGGAGAGGATGCCCACGGGTCGCCCGACTAACCCGCGGGTACAGGGGCACAGCAGGATGAGAGACAAGCTCGCACTGACCATTGCGCTGGCCGGCTTCGCCGCGGCGACCGCGCTGGGCGTCGGCATAGCCGGCGCCGAGGAATCGACGGGGCTGGGCGAAAGCCGCGCGACGGGTCCCCTTGGCCCGGCCCAGATCGCGCCGGCGACGCCGGCGGCAGGCTGTGCGAACGGCGTCGACGACGACGGTGACGGCCTAGTCGACAGCTCCGACCCGGGTTGTGAATCCGCCGCTGACGCCGACGAGGTCGATCCCGCGCCCGTCGCCGAACCGGAAGACGATGGGTCTCCCGCGCCCGCACCGGGCGGCGTCGAAGAAGGTGCCAGCTTGGACCCGGCCGACTCCAAGTCGAACCGAGCTGGCGGCGTCGCTCGCAACGACGAGCTCGGCAGCCCGGTCGTCCCGGCCGGATCGAGTGGCGCCGTCACGGCGCCCCCTGCCACGGCCGGGGACCAGCCGGCGGCACACGGGCCCGACGGCGGCTCGGCGTTCAGCGACGGTGGCACCCCGACGGCCGCCAACCCGTCGACGACGATCGCTCCCTTCGGCCCGGCGCCGATCGGCGTCCCCAACATCGTCATCGACTCCTTCGAGATCCCGCCCTTCCTGTTGCCGATCTACCAGGCGTGCGGCACCCAGTACGGCGTGCCTTGGCAGGTCCTCGCCTCGATCAACAAGATCGAGACCGCCTTCGGCACCAACCTGAACGTCTCCAGCGCCGGAGCGATGGGCTGGATGCAGTTCATCCCGTCCAGCTGGGAGGCGTACGGCGTCGACGCCAACGGCGACGGTCGCAAGGACCCCTACAACCCGGTCGACGCGATCTGCGCCGCCGGCAACTACCTGAAGGCGGCCGGCGCCCACGAGGATCTCTACAGCGCGATCTTCGCCTACAACCACGCGGACTGGTACGTGCAGGAGGTGCTCCTCTACGCCCGCGCCTACGGCAAGCTGCCGGCTGACCTAGTCGGCTCGCTGACCGGCCTCACCGAG
>DASTYR010000243.1:0-2645 GCA_035764795.1 Solirubrobacterales bacterium
CGGCTCATATGGACGGAAAGGGAGCACTCGTCGCCGCTGCCCTCCTCGTCGGACTCCCGTACCTGGTCGCCTCGTACTACGCGCAGGGCGCCTTCAAGGAGACGATGCAGGCGCTGTTCGTGCTCGCCTTCGTCCTGGCTCTTCGCGAGGCGTCTCACAACGCCGAATGGCGCGGTTTGCCCCTGCGCTTCGTCCCGGCGGCGTTGATCGCAGTCGGCTCCATCTACGTCTACAGCTTCCCTGGCCTGCTCTGGCTCGGCGGCGCCCTGCTGCTCTGGCTGGCTATCGAGCGGCCGCGCGACCTCCAGCCGTTGCTGTTGGCAGCTGTCGTCTTCCTGGTCGGCACGCTCCCCGAGCTCGGACGGATGATCGACTTCCAGCGCTTCGAGACCTTCGACCCGAACGGCCCGGGGCTGGGCAACCTCTTCGGCCAAATCTCGCCCTTAGAGGCTTTGGGCATCTGGCCCTCAGGCGACTTCCGCGTCGCCCCAGGCGACGGCGCCGTCCCCGCAGTCGCCTACTACCTAGGAGCCGCCTTCGCCGCCGCGCTCCTCAGCTACGGGCTGTCGCGATGCTGGAAGCATCGGGAGACCGCACTCCTCGCCGGCCTAGGCGCCGCGGCCGGCCTCTACGCCGCCGCCCGCATCGGCGGCACCCCATACACCGCAGCCAAGGCCTTGGAGATCTCCGCTCCTCTTGCCACCTTGGCCATCCTGCTCCCGTGGACTCGGCGACCGGCGGTCTCTCCCGCGGGTGGCGCCGTAGGGGGAACCGCCCCTGAGGAAGCTTTAGCTACCGGAAGGGGCGGTGGGTCCCCTGCGGCGACAGGACCGGCAGCCAAGCGCCTGGTCCCTGTCGCGTACCTCGCGGCCGCAGGCGCCTGCTCCCTGCTCGCCTTCGCCAACGCCCCCGTCGGCCCGACCTCATACTCGCCGGCCTTGACCGGCTTGCGCCCACTGATCGCCAACGACTCCACGCTCGTCATCGCCTCGGACCAGCTCTTGGAAAACGAACAAGGCGAGCGCTACATCGTTTGGGAGCTGCGTGGCGGCCGGGTCTGCGTCGAGGCTGAGAGCGAGGTTGACCGGACTCCGCCCTCTGGCGTCCGCTTCGTCGTGACGTCAGACGACTCCGCTCGCGCGCCCTTCCCCGGCTTCGAGCTGCGCCGTCGGGCCGCCCCGTACCTGCTTTGGGAACGACCTGGCCGAGTCAAGGGCAAGAACCCCTGCCCGCTGATCGCCGTTCGCCAGGCACGTCAAGGGCCTTAGCATGGGCGAGATGGAGGCGACGACGCAGATCACCGTCAAGCTGCCCGACGGCACGCCGCTCGAGCTGCCCGACGGTGCGACGGGCGCCGACGCCGCCGCGGCGATCGGTGCCGGCTTGGCGCGCGCTGCGCTCGCGATCCGCGTCGACGGCGCCCTGCGGGATCTCTCCGCCGCCTTGCCCGATGGCGCCGAGATCGCGATCGTCACCGAGCGCGACCCCGAGGCCCTCGAGCTGATCCGCCACGACGCCGCCCACGTGATGGCGGAGGCCGTGCAGGAGCTCTATCCCGGCACCAAGGTGACGATCGGCCCGCCGATCGAGAGCGGCTTCTACTACGACTTCGAGTTCCCGCCGGACACCCGTGTCACCGAGGACGACCTGGAGCGGATCGAAGCGGCGATGCGCGAGCACGTCGCCGCCGACGAGCCCTTCGAGCGGCGCGAGCTGCCCCCGGCGGAGGCGATCGAGCTCTTCCGCGCCCAGGGCCAGGACTACAAGGTCGAGCTGATCGAGGACCTGGTTCGCGACGAAGGCGTCGAGACGGTCTCGCTCTACCGCAACGGTCCCTTCGAGGACCTTTGCCGCGGTCCTCACGCCCCTTCTACCGGCCGGATCGAGGCGATGAGGCTGACCTCGCTTGCCGGCGCCTACTGGCGCGGCGACGAGAGCCGCCAGATGCTGACCCGCATCTACGGCACCGCCTTCCTCTCCAAGAAGGACCTCGAGCGGCACCTGGAGCGGATCGAGGAGGCCAAGGCCCGCGATCACCGTCGCCTTGGCCCCCAGCTCGGGCTCTTCATGCTGCGCGAGGAGGCGCCCGGGATGCCGTTCTGGCTCTCGCACGGAACGACGCTCCTGCGCCTGGTCGAGGCCGAGGTCCAGGAGCAGCTGCGCAAACGCGAGTATGAGCAGATCAAGACGCCGCACGTGATGGACGTCGACCTCTGGCACCGCTCCGGCCACTGGGACAACTACCGCGAGAACATGTACTTCACCGAGTCGCGCGAGCGCGAGTTCGCTGTGCGGCCGATGAACTGCCCGGGTGCCTGCCTCGTCTACGGCTCCGACCGCCACTCCTACCGCGAGCTGCCGCTGCGCCTGGCCGAGTTCGGCCAGGTCTCGCGCGCCGAGCGCGAGGGCGTCCTGCACGGCCTGCTCCGCGTGCGCGCCTTCACCCAGGACGATGCCCACATCTACTGCACGCCCGAGCAGGTCGTCGACGAGGTGGCCGGGGTCTGCGAGGGGATCGACGAGCTCTACGGTCGCTTCGGCTTCGAGGACGTCCACGTCGAGCTCTCGACCCGCCCGGAGAAGTCGATGGGGAGCGAGGAGCAGTGGGCGAAAGCGGAGGCGGCGCTGGCCGAGGCGCTGGACAG
>DASTYR010000244.1:0-7210 GCA_035764795.1 Solirubrobacterales bacterium
GATCCCGTTGTTGAGGGCAAGCTTGATGATCCGCACCGCGTCGATCACGACCCCGGCCGAGTTGGGCGAGTCCCAGACCTCGAGCTTCAGCTCGACGTTGAGCGGCACGTCGCCGAAGGCTTTGCCCTCGACCCGGATGTGCGCCCACTTGCGGTCGGTCAGCCAGGGCACGTAATCGGAGGGGCCGACGTGAACCTGGTCGTCGGGGAGCTCGTGGCCCATGATCGAGGTGACGGCGTTGGTCTTGGAGATCTTCTTCGAGTCGAGCCGCTCGCGCTCGAGCATGTTGAAGAAGTCCATGTTGCCGCCGACGTTGAGCTGCGAGGTGCGCTCCATGCGCACGCCGCGGTCGTGGAAGAGCCGCGCCAGCTGGCGGTGGACGATCGTCGCTCCGACCTGGGACTTGATGTCGTCGCCGATGATCGGCAGCCCGGCGTCGCGGAACTGCTTGTCCCAGTAGTCCTCACGAGCGATGAAGACCGGCAGGCAGTTGACGAAGCCGACGCCCGCTTTGAGCGCCTGTTCGACGTACCACTTGGTCGCCTCCTCGGAGCCGACCGGCAGGTAGCAGACCAGCACGTCCGCCTTCGTCTCCTTCAGCACCGAGACCACGTCGACCGTTTCGCCCGGCGCTTTGGTGATCTTCTGCTTCAGGTACTTGCCCAGCCCGTCATGAGTCATTCCCCGATGCACGGGCACCCCGAGCGGCGGCACCTCCGCGAACTTGATCGTGTCGTTGGGGCCCGACCAGATCGCCTCCGAGAGGTCCTTGCCGACCTTCTCGGAGTCGATGTCGAAGGCGGCGACGAACTCGACGTCGCGGACGTGGTAGCCGCCGAGGTCGACGTGCATGAGCCCCGGCACTTCCTCCGCCGGGTCGGCGTCCTTGTAGTACTGGACGCCCTGGATGAACGAGTTGGCGCAGTTGCCGACGCCGACGATCGCGACGCGGACCTTCTCGTCCTGGCGGCCGGCGCCGTTGACGCCGTTCAATCCGTTGGTCTCACTCATGAAAGCTCGAAGTCCTTCCTTCTGGTCGGGCTGGTTGGCAATGCAAACCGGAGGGGCCGGCTGGTTACAGCTGGGAGGGCGGCCCTTGGGCCTCGCCTGAGAGCTCGTTTCTTACGTGCCATACGCGTTGCGCCGCCGTAACGGTGGTCAGAGCCGCGATAGCGTAAATCGCCGGGGCCAGTAACTCAACGTCCACGAGACCGGCGCCCTTGGCAAAGACCAGACCGATGGAGAGCAACACTACCCGGACGGGGCGGGTTGCCAACCCAACCTTGCACTCGACTCCGAGCGCCTCGGCGCGGGCGCGCGTGTAGGAGACCATCAGCGAGCCGAGCACGGCGACGACGCACATCGCCGCCGCGAAGTCGTCGCCGGTCGCCGCGAAGTAGCCGGCGACCGCGGCGAGGACGATCCCCTCCTCGATCCGGTCGAGGGTCGAGTCGAGGAAGGCGCCGAAGAGCGTCCCCTTGCCCGACATCCGCGAGTAGCGCCCGTCGAGCGTGTCCATCACCGAGCCGAGGATGAAGGCGACGCCGGCAAGGAAGAAAAGGCGCTGGGTGACGAGGACCGCGGCGATCAGGTTGCCGACCAGGCCGGCCATCGAGATCGCGTTCGGCGTCAGCCGCGACTCGATCAGCCGGTCGCGGGCGTACTCGCGGAACTCCTGCGCGTTGCGCGCCTGGCGGCCGTCGCGGCGCCCGCCTGGAGTCCTCGGGGGTGCCGACGGCGTCATTGACGTGAGGCTATCGGGCGGGTTCTCGGCGCGACCTGGCTGGGCTGCGATCAGGCCTCGACCTCGCGCGGCCCGCGCACCCGCCATGCCCACTTCTCGGGCCGAGCGCGGGCGAACAGCTCGCGGGCAATCAGCGCAGCGCCGATCGCGACGGCCCAACCGAGCACGATGTCGATCCAGTAGTGGTTGCCGGTGACGACGACGACCCAGGCGACGAGCAACGGCCAGGCGGCCCAGAACGCTTTCATCGCCACGTTGCGGACCAGCTGGAAGCCGGTGGCGCCGATCATCAGCGCGAAGGCGCAGTGCAGGCTCGGCACCGCTGCGTAGGGATTGATCAGCAGTTTGGCCAGGGCAGAGTCGTGGTTGACGCTCGAGTAGTCGTTGATCGTGTCGACGAAGCCGTACTCGGGGAACATCCGCGGCGGCGCGGTCGGATAGAGGACGTAGCCGATCAGCGCCAGGCCCATCGCGGCCGCGAACATGTTGCGGACGAAGTAGAAGGACTCGTTGCGGAAGAAATAGAGCCAGACGAAGAAGGCGAGCACGACCGCGAACTGGCTGTTCATGTAGACCTGGTTGGCGAAGTCCATCAGCCAGCCCACGGGCAGGAAGAGGGCCTGGAGGTCGGGCTCGAAGAAGGTGCCGGTGGCGCGCTCGGCGTCGATCACCTGCTGGCCGTGGGCGAAGGCGACCGACTTCTTGCCGTCGGCGATGCCGCGGGCGATCTCGTAGCCCGTGTTGACGACCAGCACCAAGCCGATCTGGCGGCCGAGATCGCCCCAGCCGTGGGGCAGGCGGTTCCCGATCGTCGCCAGAAGACGAAGCATCCGGAGATTGTAAATCCCGCGTTAACGGCTCGGCTAGGGTGCGGCGCCGATGGCATGGAGGAGACCGCGTAAGGAGCGGGTGCGGGCGATCCGCGACCGCCTCCGCGAGATGTACGGGCAGCCCGTCAACGAGCCGCACGGGCAGCCGATCGCCGAGCTGATCAAGACCGTCCTCTCGCAGCACACCAACGACCGCAATCGCGATCGCTCCTTCGCCCGGCTGCGCGAACGCTTCCCAACCTGGGAGGAGGTGCGCGAGGCGCCGCTGGACGAGCTGGAAGACGCCATCCGGCCTGGCGGCCTCGCCAAGCAGAAGGCGCCGCGCATCCAGGCGATCCTTGAGCGGCTAGGCGATCATCCCGACCTCGGCTGGACCGAGACGGCCCCGCGCGAGGAGTCGCTCGATTTCCTGCTCTCGCTGCCCGGCGTCGGTCGCAAAACCGCGGCCTGCGTCCTCATCTTCACCTGGGGCATCCCGGAGATCCCGGTCGACGTCCACGTGCACCGAGTCGGCGGCCGCCTCGGCCTCTTCCCCGCAAACGCTTCCTTTGAGCGCGCCCACGACGAGATGCTGGCGGTGGTCGACCCCACCGACGCCTACGAGCTGCACGTCAACCTGATCCGGCACGGCCGCACCCTCTGCCGGCCGAAGCCGCGCTGCGAAGAGTGCGCGCTGCGGCGCATGTGTCCCTGGTACCGTGCCCGGCGCGAAATGAGCACGGAGCCCAACCGATGAGCAAGAAGACCTTCGTCAGCTTCGCCCTGGTGGTCGTCGTCCTCGCCGTCCTCATCCCCTGGCTGGCCTTCCGGGCCGACGGCGACTCGGCGCCCGAAGCAAACGTGCCGGCTGAACTGGAGGACGCCAAGGCGCTCTTCGACATCAACTGCGGCAACTGCCACACGCTCTACGCGGCCGAGACCGATGGCAACTTCGGCCCCGACCTCGACGAACTGCTGGCGCCCGCCGGGCCGGTGGAAGGCGGCACGGTCAAAACGAACGAAGGCCGCGTTCTGGGCGCGATCGAAAAAGGCGTCGACTCGACCAGTGAGCCGGGACGCATGCCGGGCGGCATCCTCAACGGCGAGCAGGCCGAAGAAGTGGCCGAGTTCGTCGCGCGCACCGCTGGTCAGGGCTGACCGCGCGGCCAGCCCCGGTAGGTGAGGTGGCTGGCCGGCTTAGCGGCCTCCGAACCGGAGGGAGCTGGAGACTCCGGCGTGGTCTGAGTTCCAGAAGCCGTTGACGGGCAGGAGGCCGGTCACAGTTGAACTCTGGAGCGAGATCAGGTCGGGGTTGCGGGTCATCACGTGGTCGACCTGGTGGTCGAAGTCCGAGACGTCCCCTCCGGCCCCAACCGCAAGCAGGCTCGAGTCGAGACAGCAGCTGAGCGGGTCGTTCGTGCTGCGCGAGACGAAGCCGGCAGCCAAGAGCGCCTGGTAGGCGAGTCGATCCGGCCCCGCGACCGTGTCGTCGTCGGAGTTGAGGTCGCCGACGAGGATCACCGGCAGCTCGCTCGTCGCCGGTCCATCCGGCGCGAACAGCTCTTTGGCCTGCTCGAGCCTGATCAGGGGATGGAAGGCCTCGAGGTGCGTGTTGACGAAGCGGAACGGCTTGCTGCCGCGCACCCTGGCGTCGGTCGCCGTCCAGCCACGTTTGACCGCGACGGTCTGACCGGCGATCGGCAGTTCGAGCAGCGTGTCGAAGTTGCCGCCCTGGGCGTTCCAGGTGTGCACGCCGCCACTGCTTCGGGCGAGGATCACGTCGCGCATGGTGAGGCGGCCGAGCACCTCGGCGTTCGCCAGTTCGCCGCCTGGCCCATCCCCGGGGATCCCGTTGGCGTCAGCGGGGGCTTCCAGGTCGAACTCGTCCTGGACCACGACGACCTCGTACTGGGGCTTGCCCTTACCGTTTTTGCCGTTGCCCGCGTTGAGCTCGGCGAGCAGCAAGTCGAGATAGTCGAGGGTCAACGCCTCGCCGGCGGGCGTGATCGGCGTCGTCTGCCACAGCGCCACCTCCTGCAGCCCGACCAGGTCGGGCCTCGTCTGCAGAATCTCGTCTGCCAGCCCCTCGGCCCGGGTCGGGAAGTCATTGGCGATCACCTCGCGCAGGATTTCGCCGTTGGCGGTGACGACCTCCGCCAGCGTGTCGGCCTCGATCGCCGGGGTGAGGTCGGCGCCGAGGTAGAGGTTGCGGGTCATCACGTCGACGACCTTGCCTTTGCCATTGTCGTGGGCGCCCGCCGGCTTGCCGGCCGCTGGCCGGTTCTCGCCGAGGCCAACCTGCTTGGCGGGGGCCCAGCCGGGTACGAGCAGGGTGAGGACGAGGGCCGCGACGATCGCCGCCAGCGCCCTTCGAACGGGTGCGTGAGCGTGACTCAAAGTCTTTCCTCCTCTTAGGGACCCCGCTGGCATGCAAGGTCGGTTGAGGCTCCTCCCACCGAGCCGCGCGCCCGCGCTGATCGCTCGGTGCCGCTACAGGCAAATACCCGTTGTGGGGGCGCTTGCAATCCTGTTCAAACTTGCCATACTTAGACTTAGATTTTCGTAGTCAAACGACAAAACCCCTGGAGGTAGCGAGAAAGTGGCCAAGACGATCGGGATCGACCTCGGCACGACCAACTCATGCGTCGCCGTGATGGAGGGCGGCGAGCCGACCGTGCTCGAGAACTCCGAGGGGGGGCGCACGACCCCGTCCGTCGTCGCTTTCACCGACTCGGGTGACCGGCTCGTCGGCACCGTCGCCAAACGGCAGGCGGTGATGAACCCCGAGAACACGATCTTCTCGATCAAGCGCTTCATGGGGCGCAAGGAGGCCGAGGTCAAAGAGGAGGAGACGATCGTCCCCTACTCCGTCGTCGCCGGCCCCAACGGCGACGTCCGGGTCGAGGCGCGCGACAAGCAGTACAGCCCGCCCGAGATCAGCGCGATGATCCTGCAGAAGCTGAAGGCCGACGCCGAAGCGAAGCTCGGCGACACGGTTGACAGCGCCGTCATCACCGTCCCCGCCTACTTCAACGACGACCAGCGCCAGGCGACCAAGGACGCCGGCAAGATCGCTGGCCTCGAGGTCAAGCGGATCATCAACGAGCCGACCGCCGCCTCACTCGCCTACGGCCTCGACAAAGAGGAGGCCGACCACACGATCCTCGTCTTCGACCTCGGCGGCGGCACCTTCGACGTCTCGGTGCTGGAAATCGGCGACGGCGTCTTCGAGGTGAAGGCGACCGCCGGCGACAACCACCTGGGCGGCGACAACTGGGACAAAGCGATCGTCGAGTGGCTGGTCGCCGAGTTCAAACGCGACCAGGGCGTCGACCTGGCGGCCGACAAGAACTCGCTGCAGCGCCTTTACGAGGCGGCGGAGAAAGCGAAGATCGAGCTCTCCTCGGCGCAGGAGACGCAGATCAACCTGCCCTTCATCACTGCGGTCGAGGGCCAGCCCAAGCACCTCGAAATGAAGCTGACCCGCTCGAAGCTGAACGAGCTGACCGCCGACCTGCTGGAGCGTGTAGTCGGGCCGGTCAAACGAGCGCTCGGCGACGCCGACGCGACCATCGACCACGTCGTCCTGGTCGGCGGCATGACCCGGATGCCGGCGGTGCGCGAGAAGGTCAAGGAGCTGACCGGCAAGGATCCGCACCAGGGCGTCAACCCCGACGAGGTGGTGGCGGTCGGTGCCGCGATCCAGGCCGGCGTGCTGGCCGGCGACGTCAAGGACGTGCTGCTGCTCGACGTCACCCCGCTGACCCTCGGCATCGAGACCAAAGGCGGCGTGATGACGAAGCTGATCGAGCGCAACACGACGATCCCGACCAAGAAGTCGGAGATCTTCTCGACCGCCGACGACAACCAGCCCTCGGTCGAGATCCACGTCCTGCAGGGCGAGCGCGAGATGGCGAGCGGCAACAAGAGCCTCGGCAAGTTCCAGCTGACGGGCATCCCGCCGGCCCCGCGCGGCATGCCGCAGATCGAGGTGACGTTCGACATCGACGCCAACGGCATCCTGCACGTGACGGCGAAAGACCTCGGCACCGGCAAAGAGCAGAAAATCGAGATCAAAGCCGGCTCCGGCCTCTCCGAGGAGGAGATCCAGGGCATGGTCAAAGACGCCGAGTCCCACGCCGAGGAGGACCGGGTGCAGCGCGAGCTGGCAGAGGCGCGCAACCTCGCCGAGAACGCCGCCTACCAGGCCGAGAAAGCGCTGGAGGAGGCGGGCGACAAAGTCGACGCCGGCGACAAAGAGGCGGTCGAGTCGGCGATCAAGGAGCTGCGCGAGTCGCTCGACTCCGGCAGTAAAGAGGAGCTCGACTCGAAGACCGAAGCGCTGACGGCTGCGATGACCAAAGTGTCCGAGCAGCTCTACGCGGCGGCGCAGCAGGAGGCGCAGGCTTCATCGCCGGATGGCGCCTCGGGGGACTCCGAGGCCTCCGGCGATGAGGACGAGGTTGTGGATGCTGAGGTGGTCGATGAGGGCGAGGGCAAATGAGCGGCGAGCGCGAGGACGCTGCCCCACGGCGGGATGACCCGCAGGACCATGGTCAGGGGCCCGCGGGTCCTGTCGCCGCAGGGGACCCACCTCCCCCTCCGGTAGCTAAAGCTTCCTCGGGGGAGGTCCCCCCTACGGCGCCACCCGCGGGAG
>DASTYR010000245.1:0-3349 GCA_035764795.1 Solirubrobacterales bacterium
GGGGCGCCCGGGTCGCGCTCGCCGGAACTGCTGCGACTCTCCAACGAGGACCTGGCGACGGCCGCTGCGCCGCGCGTCGCAGCCCAGGTCCTGGCGCAGGTGGAGGCGACGCCCGAGCGCCGCCTGCGGCAGAACCTGGACGCGGCGGGCTGCTGGGCCTGCTGTCGCCACGACGACCTCTACCCGGCTGGGCTCCGCGATGCCGCCGACGCACCGTGGGCCTTGATCGGCCGTGGCGATCCGTCGCTCCTCGTCGAGCTGGAGCCGGCCGCCTGCGTGACGGTGGTCGGCGCACGCCGCGCCTCCTCCTACGGGCGGGAGGTCGCAACGAGCCTCGGCCGCGAGCTGGCCGCTGCCGGCCTGGTGGTCGTCAGCGGTCTCGCCTTCGGCATCGACGGTTGTGCGCATCGCGGTGCGCTCGAGGGCGGACGCACCGTGGCGGTCCTCGGTTGCGGCCCGGACCTTGCCTATCCGGCCGCCCACCGCTCCCTCTGGCAACGGATCGGCGAGCGCGGCCTGGTGCTCTCCGAGTTGCCCCCGCGGACCGGCGCCTGGCGCTGGACGTTCCCGGCGCGCAACCGGATCATGGCGGCGCTCGCCGGGATGACGGTGGTCGTCGAGGCGGCGGAACGTTCCGGCTCGCTGATAACCACCGACCTGGCCGCCGATCTCGGCCGCGATCTGGGGGCCGTGCCGGGCCCGGTTGGCTCGCGACTCTCGGCCGGGCCCAACGGCTTGCTCGCGGGCGGTGCGTGCGTCGTTCGCGACGCCCAGGACGTGCTCGACGCGATGCTGGGGGCTGGGGCGCAGCGCCTCGAACGAAGTGGGCCCCCGCTGGAGCCGCTTGCCGAGACGGTCCTGGGAGCGATCGAGTGTGGCGCCGACTCCTGTGACGCGGTTGCCGTCGAGCTCGCCCTTTCCGGCGGCGAGGCCGCCACCGCTCTAGCCGACCTCGAGGCTTCCGGCTACGTGACTTGCTCCTCGCTGGGCACCTACACCCGAACGAATCTGACACTGCCATCCGACATCTAGGCTGGAGAGAACCATGAACGACAGACGCATTCCCACCGTCCTATCCATCGCCGGTTCCGATTCCGGCGGCGGCGCCGGCATTCAGGCCGATCTGAAGGCATTTGCCCGTTGCGGTGTGCACGGAACGACGGCGATCACGGCGATCACGGCGCAGAACACCCTCGGTGTGGAGTCGGTCGAGCCGGTCTCGCCGGAGGCGATCATCGCTCAGGTCTCCGCAGTTGCAGAAGACATCGGCGTCGACGCGATCAAGGTCGGGATGGTGGGCAGTGCTGAAGCGATCGAGGCCGTCGTCGCCTGTCTGGCATTGATGGTGGACGTGGACGCGCCGATCGTCGTCGACCCGGTGATGGTCGCCGAGAGCGGCGCCTCCCTGCTCGATCCCGAGGCCCAGGAAGCGCTGACCGTTCGGTTGCTGCCGATGGCGACCGTCGTCACGCCGAACATCCCCGAGGCGCGGGCGCTGACCGGGGCGGGAGGGGTCGACTCCCAGGAGGATTTGGCCCGCGAGATTCTGGCCCTCGGCCCGCGGGCCGTCGTCGTCACCGGCGGCCACAGCGAGGGAGTCGTCGATCTCTTCTTCGACGGCACTGAGGTTGCGGCGATCGAGGGCCCGCGGCATCCCGACGGTGCCTCGCACGGCTCCGGCTGCACCCACTCCTCCGCTCTCGCGGCCTTCTTGGCGCATGGCTTCGATCCACTCGAGGCCGCTCGTCGTGCCCGCGAGGTTGCCTCCGCTGCGGTCGCGGCGGGGCTGCGCGGGATCGGGCAGGGGGCCGGCCCGGTCGATGTTTTCGCAGGCAGGTTCGCGGTAGACGAAGATCTGGAGGACCCGCCCCGAGGCAGGTCCTAAATGAAGCAAGTGGAGTGATGTGATGCCAGTCCTAAGATCTCTTTTAGAGGCTTTTAGGAATGCATCCAGGCGATCAACTAATTTGGCGCAGTGGCGTCGATTCTTCAGGGAGCGCGAAAGGGCGAATTCACCAGCCCCAAGACGGTGCTGGGTTTCTATGCAGGCGTGCTTGTCATTGTCGAGGCGGGCGTGGGTGGAGCATGCCTGATCTTGGCCACGGACAAAGACCTGCATTACCTCATCCCGTGGGTCCTCGGGTTCGGTGGAATTGCATTGATCGGCGTGATGGCTGTTGTGATTGCGATGAATTTTCGCGACCCCACGAAGCTGCAGTTAGGACGGGTAACCGGCAGAGAGTTCCTCGCGTATCAGCGAGTCACGAAGGGAGATTCGATCGCTGGGGAGTACATAGACAAGGTTCCAGCTCCAGCCGCTGCACTGATAAATCCTTCTCCCTCGGGACCCGCAGCTGACGTGAACGACACCGCGCCGGAGGTGTCCGAGCGCGACGCGCCGTCGAGCGAGACGGAGGGTGGCCGTGGCTGAGGAGGCTTATTTCGGCATCGCGATCGAGATATCGACCGAGCTTCAACGCAGGCAGGTCCAGGATGTCATCAAGCGCAATACCGATGCATGGTGGCACGAGATGCCCGACTTCTGGCTGGTCAAAGGAAAGTCGGCCGAGGCTTGGCGGGGGCTCTTGGGATCTATATTTCCCACCGTGGGCTCAGGCAAGCTCATTGTCGTAAAGATTGACACCGCTAGCTCGGACACCTGGGCTTCGCGTGCGAAGTTCACCGATTCGGCTCTTCGCTGGCTGAACGAGAACCTCTAGGCAGATTCATGGTCCCTCCGCGGAGGGACCTCAGCCCTCTGGGCTAGATTCCAAGCATGAGCTCGAACGGCAGCACCGCCACCGGCCTCCCGCGGCCGCGCTCGAGCGTCGTCTTCGACGGCCCCGATCGCGCCGCGGCCCGCGCCTACATGAAGGGGATCGGCTTCGACGACGACGCCCTCAGCCGGCCGACGATCGGGATCGCCAACACCTGGATCGAGGCGATGCCGTGCAACTTCCACCTCCGCGGGCTCGCCGAGCACATCAAGGACGGCGTCCGCGCGGCGGGGGGCACCCCGATGGAGTTCAACACGGTCGCGATCTCGGACGGGATCACGATGGGGACGAAGGGGATGAAGGCGTCGCTCGTCAGCCGCGAGGTGATCGCCGACTCGATCGAGCTGATGGCGCGCGGCTATCAGTTCGACGCCCTCGTGGCGCTGTCGGCGTGCGACAAGACGATCCCGGGGGCGGTGATGGCGCTCGCGCGCCTGGACATCCCGGGGGTGATGCTCTACGGCGGCTCGATTGCCCCCGGCCGCTATGACGGTCACGACGTCACGATCCTCGACGTCTTCGAGGCGATCGGTGCCCACGCCGCGGGCGAGATGTCCGACGAGCAGCTGCGC
>DASTYR010000246.1:0-2302 GCA_035764795.1 Solirubrobacterales bacterium
AGGTCATGGGCCCGGTCACCTCGACGCCGGCCGGCCAGCGCCGCGGGTACTCCAGCTGCGGGAAGGTGGCGACGAGCGCCAGTTCCTGGCTGATGCCGCCATGGAAGCGCTCGGTCGGAGGCAGCCCCAGCCTGGCGCGCTGCCTGTTGAGGTCGCGCCGCCCCTGCTCGAGGCCGATGTCGAGGGCGCGCTGGCCGAGCCGCCAGACGCCGCGGCCGAGCGGCGTGCGCGGCGGCCGTAACCCCACCGCGAAGAACGGCAGGCCCGGCTCGACGACGGGGTAGATGTGCGGGATCAGCGTCGCCAGCGGCACGCCCGCCACCTCTGCGGCGAGCGTCGGTGCCAGCGTGAGGATGTCGCTGACGACGGCGTGTGGTCGCGTCTCCTCGAGCAGCGGCAGCAGGGCGCGGGCCGCCTCAGCCGCGTGCGAACCCTCGATCGAATCGGGATCGGGCGGCGGGAACATGCGGTATTCCTCGGCCGCGGTGAAGCCGAGTCCGGCGCCCTCGACGGCGGCACGGCGCTCCTCCCAGCTCTCGATCGTCACCTCGTGGCCGCGCCGCGACAGCGCCCGCCCCAGGGCGATCGCCGGGAAGGCGTGGCCGGGGTCGCCGAAGGCCGCGACCAGGAAGCGCATCTAGGGGGTGTCTAGACCCTCGCTGGGCCGGGTGAAGACGATCTCGGGGACGTGGCAGTTGCGCGAGGTGCGCAGCAGGAAGCGGACCGCCTCGCCGATGTCCTCGGGACGGATCATCTCTTCGCCCGGCACCTGGCCCTTGGCGAACTCGGTCATCGGCGTGTCGACGAAGCCGGGGGCCAGCGCCGTGCACTGGATGCCGGCGCCGCCGACCTCGCGGTGGGTCGACTGGGTGAAGTTGATCACCGCCGCCTTGGTCGCGGCGTAGACGGAGAGCCAGGCCTGGCCGCCTTTGCCGGCGATCGATGCCGTGTTGACGATCAGCGCCTTGCCGTGCTCGGCGCCGGCCTCGCGCAGCAGCGGCAGCCCCTCGCGGGTTCCGATGACCAGCGCCCGCAGGTTGACGGCGAGCTGCATGTCCAGGTACTTGGTCTGGATCTCCTCCATAGGCGCGCCGATGCCGACACCGGCGTTGTTGACGAGGACGTCGAGGCGGCCGTACGCGTCGCGGTGTCGAGCGAAGACATCGACCAGCTCGTCCTCCTCGCCCATGTTGGCGGCGACGCTCTGCACCTCCAGTCCGTCGGAGCGCAGGCTCTCCGCTGCCGCCTCCAGCTTCTCGGGTCGCCGTGCCGAGACGGTCAGGGCGTGGCCTTCTTCGCCCAGGGTGCGGGCGATCGCCAGGCCGATGCCGCTCGACGCCCCGGTGATCAATGCCGCTCGCTCCGCCAACTCTTCCTCCTCGTCTCGCTTGGCCTCGCGGCAGGCTATACGCGGGAGGATTGCTGTGTCCCAACGACCCGCGGCCGGCGGGTCGTGCCGAATAACATGGCCGATCCATGCCCTCCCGCCGGGCCATAGTCGTTCTCCTCTGTGCCCTCGCCGCTGCGGCGCCCCTTGCCGCCTGCGGTGACGACACCGGCAGCGGCGATTCGGGAGGGGAGGCGACGGTAGAGAGCAAGCCGGCGCCGCCGAAGAGCGCCTTTCCAAGCGCAACCGGGAAGACGCTGCTGGAGCTCGTCAAAGAAGCCGATGCATCGTCGCCCCTCGTGGTGCTGCCGGCGGCGCGGGTCTTCTACAAAGGCGAGAACCGCTTTCCGCTGGGTGTCTTTGAGCCCGACCGCAGCCCGGTCTCCGACGCCGAAGTGGCCCTGTACATCTCGAAAGTCCCGCGGACGAGCCCCGATGCCGACAGCGGCGGGGAAACCAGAGGCGCTGTCGCGCGGGCTCAGAAGGAAGCGCTCGAAGCCCCGGCGATCGGGCCGTTTCCGGCAGCGATCGAAACGGTCCAGACGGAGCCCGCTTTCCGCGCCCAGACGACGGCCAGCGATCCCAACGCGCCCACCGTCGTCTACGTGACGGAGCTCGACTTCACCAGCGAGGGAGAGTGGCGGATCGCCGCGCTCGTCCGCGAAGGCGACGAACTGACGGCGGCGATGCTGCCGAGCGCCGTGGTGGGCGAATTCGCGCGGGTTCCAAGAGCTGGGGACAAGGCCCCGCTGATCCACACCCCGACGGCCGACGACGCCGGTGGCGACCTCTCCGAGATCACCACGCGCGTCCCGCCCGACACCCAGAATCAGGTCGACTTCGCCGAGGTGGTCGGCAAGAAACCGGTCGTGCTCTTGTTCGCGACCCCGCAGTTCTGCGAAAGTCGCGTTTGCG
>DASTYR010000247.1:0-4386 GCA_035764795.1 Solirubrobacterales bacterium
GCCAGCACCTCGGCCGCCTGCGACGCCACGGATACGCCATAGCCGTAGCCGAGCAGGGCGACGCGCTCGCCGCTCGCCAGCAGCTCGCCACTGCCGATCGGGATCTCCTCCGCCCGAGCGGGCAGCTCGGCCCCCTCGGCAGCACCGCGTGGATAGCGGAGCGCCGCCGGACCGTCGTGGGCGATCGCAGTTCGCAGCATGTGGACCAGCATCGCCTCGTCACGGGGCGCCATCACGACGACGTTCGGCAAAGCGCGGAAGTAGGAGACGTCGAAGGCTCCGTGGTGGGTCGGTCCGTCGTCGCCGACGAGGCCCGCCCGATCCATCGCGAAGGTGACGTCGAGCTCCTGCAGGCAGACGTCGTGGACGATCTGGTCGTAGGCGCGCTGCAGGAAGGTCGAGTAGATGGCGCAGACCGGCTTCGCGCCCTGCAGCGCCAGCCCCGAGGCGAGCAGGACGGCGTTCTGCTCGGCGATGCCGACGTCGTAGTACTGCCCGGGCACCTCGTCGGCAAGCTTCTGCAGGCCGGTGCCGCCCGCCATCGCCGCGGTGATGCCGACCACTCGCTCGTCCGCCTGCGCCTCGGCGACGATCGCGTCGGCGAAGACCTGGGTGTACTGGGGCGGCGATCCGGCTGCGGGCGGCTTCTCCAGCCGCTCCGGCGCAATCGAGTCGGGGGCGTCGCTTTCCTTGACCGGCACCGGCTTGGCGGCCGGCTCGCCGTTGACGATCGAGTTGGGCTTGGCGGCGTGCCACTTCTCCATCCCCTCGAGACCGCCCTCCTCAGCCGGCGCGAAGCCCTTGCCCTTGACGGTGTGGATGTGGACGACCACCGGTCGTTCGGCCTCGAACGCCTCCTCCAGCGCCTCCCGCAGGGCACCCACGTCATGGCCGTCGATCACGCCCATGTAGGCGAGGTCGAGCTCCTCGAAGAAGAGCCCCGGCGCCCAGTAGGCCTTGATCGCGGACTTGATCTCGGGCCCCAGCCGCTCGATCCGCTTGCCGAGCCCGAGCGGCAACTTGGTCAGCCGGTCCTCGACCCCCTCGCGGGCGTGCCAGAGGCGCGGGTTGAGGCGGACGCGGTTGAAGTAGCGCGAGAGGGCGCCGACGTTGGGTGAGATCGACATTCCGTTGTCGTTGAGGACGATCACGATCGGCGTCTGCAGGCCGCCGGCCGCGTGCATGGCCTCGTAGGCGACGCCGCCGGTCAGAGCCCCGTCGCCGATCACCGCGGCGACGCGCCCGTCCTCGCCGATCCCCTTGCGCATCGCCTCCTTCAACCCGACCGCGTAGCCGATCGAGGTGGAGGCGTGGCCGGCGCCCATGATGTCGTGCTCGGACTCGAAGATCGAGCAGAACGGCGCCAGGCCGCCGTACTGGCGGATCGTCCCCAGCTGGTCGCGCCGCCCGGTCAGCACCTTGTGGGGATAGGCCTGGTGGCCGACGTCCCAGAGGACCTTGTCGCGCGGCGAGTCGAGCAGGCTGTGCAGGGCGACCGCCAGCTCGCAGGTGCCGAGGTTGGCGCCGAAGTGGCCCCCGATCGACCCGATTGTGTCGATCACGTACTCGCGCATCTCCTGCGCGATGTGCTGCAGCTGCTCGTCGTCGAGGCCGTGGAGGTCGGTGGGGGCGTCGATCTCCCCCAGCAGGGGTCGCCGCTCCCGGTCGCCGTCGGCTTGCGCTTTGTCGCTCATTCGTTCCTCGTGAAGACGTAGTCGGCGATGCCGCTCAAATCGTCCGTCTTGCCGTCGGCCTCGGAGAGCGCCGCCCGTGCCCGCGCGTGGGACTCGGCGGCCAGCTCGCGCGCTCGCTCCAGACCGAAGAGGCTGACGTAGGTGAGTTTTCCATGTCGCTCGTCGCTACCACGCGGCTTGCCGAGCTGCTCGTCGCTCCCGGTCACGTCGAGGATGTCGTCGACGATCTGAAAGAGCACGCCGAGCTCGCTCGCGAACCGGCGATAGGCCATTGTCTCAGGTTCGCCCGTCCCCTCGAGGACGAGCACGACGCCGATCCCGGCGGCGATCAGGCGCCCGGTCTTGAGCGCGTGCAGCCGCTGCAGTGCCTCGGCGTCCTCGGCCTTGCCCGCGACGTCGACGTACTGGCCGCCAACCATGCCGTCGAGGCCGGTCGCGGCACTTAACTCACGCAGCGCCGCCAGGACGCGCACTGGATCGCCGGGCTGCTCGCAGAAGAGCCTGATCGCCTCGGCGAAGAGACCGTCGCCGGCGAGGATCGCGACGTCCTCTCCGTACTTGACGTGGGCGGTCGGGACGCCGCGCCGCAGGTCGTCGTCATCCATCGCCGGCAGATCGTCGTGGATCAGCGAGTAGGTGTGGATCAGCTCGATCGCGCAGGCCGCCGGCAGGAAGCGCTCCGGATCGGCGCCGAGGGCGCGGGCCGTGGCCAGGGTCAGCACCGGCCGTACCCGCTTGCCGCCCGCCAGCAGCGAGTAGCGCATCGCCTCCTCGAGTCCGGCCGTCGCGGGCGCCGCGGGGAAGCTCAATTGCTCGAGCGCACGCTCGACGAGCTGGCGCAGGTCCTCCGGGTACATCAGGCGCGGCAGCCGCTCACCGCTCGTCGCGCTGGCGGGACTCGCGGATGCGGCGGTTGGCCTCCTCTACCGCCTCGGCCGACAGATCCGCGGCCTCGCGGGCCAGCTCGGCGGCGCGCTCGCCGCTCGCCTCGGAGCCCTCGAGCTCGGCCGCGATCTCCTCCAGCCGCGCCGATATCTCCCGCAGGCGGCTCACGCCGCCTCGCCCTTGCTTGTCTCGGCGCCGTCGCGTTCGCGAACCGCAGCGCCCAGGACGCCGTTGACGAACGCCGGTGCCCCCGCGCCGCAGTACTCCTTGGCGATCTCAACCGCCTCGTCGATCGCGACCTCGTGCGGAATGTCCTCGCTGTGCTCGATCTCATACAGGGCCACCCGCATCAGGCAGCGCTCCAGCGGTGCGATCCGCTCCAGCTCCCAGCCGCGGGCGTGACGGCCGATCGCCGTGTCCAGCTCCTCGCGGTGTGCTTCTGCGCCTTCGGCCAGCTCGCGGGTGAACGGCCGGGCGTCGGCCAGAAGCTCCTCCATCGTAAGCCCGGTCCCAGATCGCTGGTAGCAGGCAAAGACGGCGTCGCGACGCTGCTCGGATCGCCGCATGGCCCTATCTTCGCCTAAAGGTCGATTCCGCCGCGCCGCAGGGTTGATCAGGCGCGCGAGACGTACTCGCCGCTGCGGGTGTCGACGCGGATCGTCTCGCCCTCGTCGATGAAGAGCGGCACCTGGACGACGACCCCCGACTCGAGCGTCGCCGGCTTGTTGCCGCCGCCCGACGCGGTGTCCCCCTTGACGCCGGGTTCGGTCTGCGTGACCTTCATCTCGATCGCGCTCGGCACCTGGACGTCGCTGGCCCGTTCGTCGACGAAGAGAACGTCGACCTCGTCGTTGGGCAGCACCCACCGCATCGCCTCGCCGACGACCTCAGCCGGAATCTCGATCTGCTCGTAGTCCTGGCTGTCCATGAAGACCGCCGCCTCGCCGGAGTCGTAGAGGTACTGCATCTTGCGCGACTCCGTGCGCACCGGCCGGAACTTCTCCCCCGCCCGGAACGTCTTGTCCTGCACCGAGCCGTCCTCGATCTTGCGCAGCTTGGTCCGCACGAACGCCCCGCCCTTGCCCGGCTTGACGTGCTGGAAGTCGAGGATCTTGAAGACGGACCCATCGATCTCGATGTGCGAGCCGTTCTTGAACTGGTTGGTGGAGATCATCGGCGCCAGATCCTAGTGCCGGCCTGGCCGCGGCGACGACCGGCGCGTCGCACTCTCTAACCTGCTGAGCGCAGATGGTGCGTGGGCAGGCAATAGTCGTGGCGCTGGTCGCCGTCTTCCTCGTGGCGGCTGTTGCCCACGGGGCCGACGAGCCGACCCGCGAGACCTACGTCGCGACGGTCGAGCCGATCTGCAAACGCGACCGCGAAGCGAGCGAAAGCCTCCTCTCGGGGACGCGCGAGGCGATCCGGGAGGGGCGGCTCAAGGCCGCCGGGCGCCAACTGATCCGCGCCTCGGGGCGCTTTGGGGAGACGATCGGCCAGCTCGTCGCGGTCCCCCGCCCAGCCGCCGACGACGCCAAGCTGCAGAAGTGGTTCGGGTTCCTGCGCATCCTGCGCGACCGGATCCGCCAGACCGGGGTCTACTACAAGAAGGGCGAACGCCTGCGGGCGACGCACGAATCGATCCGGTCCGAAAAAAGCGCCAATGCCGCCAACAACGTCAGCTTCTCGCTCGGCTTCCGCTACTGCCGGCTGAGCCGCTCCCGGCTGGGCTAACCCTCGGCTTCGGCGCCGGTCGTCGTCGCCAGCCGCTGCCCGGTGCCACCGGCGACCGTGCGGCGCACCAGCCGCG
>DASTYR010000248.1:0-14855 GCA_035764795.1 Solirubrobacterales bacterium
AGGCGCCGAAGCGCATCCGCTCTACTACGGCGCCGGCGATCAGGGCGACGGTGATGATGCAGAAGGTGCCTTGGAAGGCCATGAAGACGAGGTGGGGGATGGTGCCTTCGCCGCGCGGCTCGAAGCCGACGCCGCTGAGGCCGATGTGCCCGAGGCCGCCCAGCAGGGCGCCTTCGCCGTCGAATGCGAGCGAGTAGCCGAGGAGCGCCCAGGTGACGGCGGCGATCGCCACCGCGGCGACGCACATCATGAAGGTGTTGAGGGTGTTCTTCGCCCGCACGAGGCCGGCGTAGAAGAGGCCCAGCGCGAAGGTCATCAGCAGGACCAGCGCCGTCGCCGCCAGCATCCAGGCGGTATCGCCGGTGTCGATCTGGGGCGCCTGGGCGAGCGGCAGGAGAACCTCGAGCGCGCCCATCAGCGCTGCTCCACCGGGGTGACGGCGGCCTCGTCGGACTCGCCGGTGCGGATGCGGACCGCCTGCTCGAGCGGCACGACGAAGATCTTGCCGTCGCCGACCTCACCGGTGCGGGCGCCGTCGCAGAGCGCGTCAACCGTCGCCTGCACGAAAGAGTCGGAGACCGCGACCTCGAAGCGGACCTTGTCGGAGAGCCCCATCTTCACGGTCGTGCCGCGGTAGGTCTCCACTCGCTCGAGCTCACCCCCGTGGCCCTCGACGCGACTGATCGATACGCCGCGCACCTCGGCGCGGTAGAGCGCTTCCAAGACGTCATTCGCCTTCTCAGGGCGGACGATCCCGATCACCAGTTTCACGGCTTTCCCCCTCCGGTCTACACAGCTAGAGCGGCAGCGAGCCTAACGATCCGTGCGCCGGATCGTCGCGGCGAGGGGCGCTCGCTGCTACGAGATGGTGCTAGGGGGCGAGGCTCAGCGCTCGCAGCCGCGCTCGGGATCGAAGCCGGCGCCGCCGTGACAGCGGTCGAAGCCGCCGCCGCCGCGCAGGCGGTCGAAGCCGGCGCCGCCTTCGAGCAGGTCACGACCGGGATTCCGGGCCAGCAGGTCGGGTCCGCCGCCCCCGAGCAGGCGATCCGCACCGCGGCCGCCGAAGACACGGTCGGCCGCAGGGCCGGCGACGACGCGGTCGTTGCCGCCGCCCGAGCAGATCAGGTCGCGGCCGGCGCGGCCGACCACCGTGTCGTCGCCGCCGGAGCCGGCGATCACGTCGGGGCCACCCGTTCCGAGCAGGCGGTCGGAGCCGGGCGTGCCGACAATCGTCGCCGGGACGCCGCGGCAGGTGGAGGTCGCGGTGACCCGGGTCGAAGCGGTGACCGTGTCGTTGATCGGCACCGGGTCGGTCTCGACGCTGTCCACCGAGGCGGTGTTCTCGATCGTCCCGACTTTGGTCGGCCGCACGACGATCGTCACCGTTGCGGTGGCGTCTTTGGCGAGATCGCCGAGGTTGCAGCTGACATTCTTCCCGCGGGGCTCGCACCGGGCGCCTGGCGCCGTCGTCGAGACGAAGTCGCTGTGGCTGGGGAGGCGGTCACTGAAGAAGACGTTCGTCGCCTCCTGTGGGCCGAGATTCGCGACGGTGGCGGTGTAGGTGAGGACCGCGCCGACCGTGACGGGGTCGGGGCTGTCGGTCTTGGTCACCGAGAGGTCGGCGATGTCGCCGGGTGCCGAAGGGGCGGGGGAGGCGACCAGGAGCGCCGTTGCGAAGGAGACGAGGGCAAGCGTCGTGCTCCAGCCGAGCTTCCGCATAGGCGAGAGATTCCCCCTGCGCCGACGGTCAAACCTGGCTTGGGGGTAGGGCGCGGGTGGCATCAGCCTTTTTTGCGCTGTTCGAGCACTTCGCCGAACGTCTTCTCGACTTCGTCGGTGAGGGTCAGGCGAAAGGTTGCGTTGAGCGCCTCGACCGCGAGCGGCCGCAGCTGTTCGATCGCCTCGGTTATCTCGGGCCAGCGCTCGTCGGGACGACCGGCCTCGTCGAACGGCTTCCAGACTTCATCGACGAAGAGCTTGACGAAGGTGCGGGCGGCGGTGTGCGAGCTGCGGTTGAGGCGCTCGATCGCGGCCAGGGCGGCGGGCAGTGAGATGCCGTGGCGCAGCACCTGCTCGGCGGCGCGCAGCAGGGCCGGGCTCGGCGCCTCGTAGCGTTCGTCGCCGAGGGCGATCAGCAGCCCGAGCTTCTGCGCCTTCTCGAGCAGCTTGTCGTCGTCGGTGCCGAACCGCTCCGCCAGTTCCTCGCGCGTCAGCACCTCGGGCGCCTCGCTGGCGAAGGGCGTGGTGATCGCCTGGCGCAGGCCGACAAAGCGGTCGGCGTCAGCACCGTGCTCGCCGATCAGCCGCTTGATCGCGCTCAGCTTGAAGCCCTCCGCCTGCATCTCCTGAATCAATCGCAACCGCGAGACGTGCTGCTGGCCGTAGTAGCCGATCCGCGAGCGCACCTCGGGAGGGGGGAGGAGGCCGCGGGACTGGTGGTTGCGGATGTTGCGCACCGACATCCCCGTCTCGAGCGCCAGCTGCTCGACGGTGAGATCGGCCTCCCCATCAGCCCCTTCTTGCACCCGCTCGGCGCCGCTGCCCTCCGACCCGTCCTTGACCGTCATCACTTAAGCCTAGCCTGGTTTGACGTAACCTCGCACGAGGTAACGTTTATGAGGTAACTACGAACATGTCGTCTCTCTTCTTCCTTTTCGCCCAGGCCCAGGCCGCCGCCCCGCCCGCCGGCGGTGCCGCGCTCGATCAGGTCGTGATTGCCTCGGTGGCGGCGTCGATCGTCACCGCGGCGCTCGTCCTCGCCGGCTTCGCTCACCGGGCCGGCCGCTTCGAGGGGCTGCGACGGCTGGCTGCCTGGGCCGAACGGATCAGCGGCTATCCGGGCTGGGTTGCGGTACCGGCTGCCATCACCACCGTCTCCCTACTGCTCGCCGTCTTCGGCATGTACTGGGACATCGCCCTCCACATCGGCGTCGGCCGTGACGAGGGCCCGCTCGCCAACCCCGCTCACTACTTCATCCTCGTCGGGCTCTTCGGCAT
Organism: Solirubrobacterales bacterium; assembly: GCA_035764795.1. Classification (GTDB taxonomy): domain Bacteria; phylum Actinomycetota; class Thermoleophilia; order Solirubrobacterales; family 70-9; genus VRUE01. The sequence goes on from DASTYR010000248.1 coordinate 2,998, forward strand.
CTTCGCCGCCGGCTTTCTGGCGATCGTGTTGCCGGAGGGCAAGCCCAGCGCCGCCTCCATCCGTCTCGGCTCCGACTGGCACGCGCCGCTCGGCGGCGTCCTGATCATGGCCTGCGGCCTCTTCTCGCTGACCGGCTTCCCGCTCGACGACGTCTGGCACCGGCTCTTCGGCCAGGACGTGACGCTCTGGGGGCCGACCCACCTGATGTTGATCGGCGGCGCCTCGATGAGCCTGGTCGGCTTGGCGATCCTGACGGTCGAGGGACTGCGGGCGAAGGCCGCCGCCGGGGGCAGCGCCGGCGGCGGCGAGCACACCGCGATGTCGCTTGCCCGCGCGGTCGCCCTCACCGGCGGCCTGATGCTCGGCCTCTCGACCTTCCAGGCGGAGTTCGACTTCGGCGTACCCCAGTTCCGCTTCGTCTTCGAGCCCGTGATGATCATGCTCGCCGCCGGCGTCGGCCTCGTCGTCGCGCGGCTCTATGCCGGGCCCGGTGCGGCGCTCGGCGCCGCCGGCTTCTTCGTCGCCATGCGCGGCCTGCTGGCACTGGTCATCGGCCCTGGCTTGGGGGAGACGACGCCGCACTTCCCCCACTACGTGGTCGAGGCCCTGGTGGTCGAGGCGATCGCCTGGGGGCTCTCCGCCAAGCGCCCGCTCGGCGAGCGCCCGCTCGCCTTCGGCATCTGGGCGGGCCTCGGCATCGGCACCGGCGGCTTCGCCGCCGAGTGGCTCTGGTCGCATATATGGATGCCGTTGCCTTGGCCGGCCGAGCTCTTCCCCGAGGCGGCGCTGCTCGGCTTCGCCGCCGCGCTGGCCGGCGCCCAGCTCGGCGCCTGGATCGGCACCCGGCTGGCGCTGGACGTGCCGGCCGAGGGTCCTGGCGACGGCCGCGAACGACGCAGGCTCAGGGTCGGCGCTGGGCTTGGGGCGGCTGTCATCGCAGTGATCGTCGCCTTCTCGCTCTACGCGCCTGCCGACGAGGGAGTAAGCGGGCGGGTCGAGCTGAGCGAGGTCGGCGGCGCCCCCGGCGAGGCGCGCGTGACGCTGAAAGTCGATCCACCCAACGCCGCCGAGGGCGCCGAGTGGCTCACCGTCACCGCCTGGCAGGGCGACGGGCTCGTCGTCGAGCCGCTGGAGCGAATCGGTGCCGGCGCCTACCGCAGCGAAGCTCCGATCCCCGTGCACGGCAACTGGAAGGCGATGATCCGCCTCCACGACGGCAGCTCGCTGACCGCCCTGCCGATCTACATGCAGGCCGACGACGCGATCCCAGCGCCGGAAGTGCCGGCCAGCCCAGCCTTCACGCGGTCCTTCGTCGACGAGACGCAGATCCTGCAGCGCGAGCAGACCGGCGGCAGCCCGCTGCTCGTCCTCGCCGCCTACTCGACCGTGGTCGCGATCACGCTCTCGTTGCTGGCCCTGCTCGTCTGGGGCCTGCATCGGCTCGCCTTCGGCCCGGCGCCGAGAAAGCCAGGCACGCGACGCCGCGCCCTGCGCCCGCGCTACTCCCCGATCAGCTCGACCCGGTAGCCGTCGGGGTCGCGGACGAAGGCGATTCGGTGGCCCTCGGTGCGTCCACCCGGTCGGTAAGGCGGCTTCTCGGGCTCGATGTCGAGGCCGGCGAGGCGCTCGAGCGTGCCGTCGAGGTCGTCGACGAGGAGCGCGATGTGGTTGTAACCGCTGCCGAGGTCGTAGGAGTCGACGCCGTGGTTGTAGGTGAGCTCCAGGCGCGGATCCTCTCCCGGCAGGCCCATGAAGACGTTGATTGCCTCGTCGCCGATCGGCATCCGCCGCCGCTCCTCGAAACCGAGCTTCTCGTAGAAGGCGACCGAGCGCTCGATGTCGCCGATCCGGTAGCAGGTGTGCAGGAAGCTGGGCATGGCACGATTCTCGCAGGGACGGCGCGGGTACTGTTGCGGGCGTGAGCGAGCCGGCGCCCAAGACCGTGACCCTCCATGGCCGCTCGGTCACCTATGTCGAGGCGGGGGAGGGACCCGTCCTGCTCTTGATCCACGGCATGGCCGGCACCTGCGCCAACTGGCACGAGGTGATCGGGCCGCTGGCCCGCGACCACACCGTGATCGCCCCCGACCTGCCCGGCCACGGCGAGTCCGCGCCGGGCGGCGGCGACTACTCGATCGGCGGCCTCGCGACCGGCCTGCGCGACCTCCTGCTCGCGCTCGGTCACGAGCGGGCGACGCTGGTCGGCCACTCGCTTGGTGGCGGCGTTGCCATGCAGCTCGCCTACCTCTTCCCCGAGATGGTCGAGCGCTTGGTGCTGGTCTCGAGCGGCGGTCTTGGCCCCGAGGTGAGTCCCGTCCTGCGTGCGGCCACCCTGCCCGGCGCCGACCTCTTCATCTCCGCCACCGCCGGTGTCGGTCAACGCGTCGGCTCGGTCGTCGGGCGTGGGCTGTCACTGGCCGGACTGCGGCCGAACGCCGATCTGGCCGAGGTGGCGCGCGCCTACGCCTCGCTTGAGGACGGCCGCCGCCGCGCCGCCTTCCTGGCGACCCTGCAAGCCGTTGTCGGCGCCCGCGGCCAGCGCGTCGACGCTCGCGACCGCCTTCACCTGGCCGAATCGGTGCCCGTCCTGATCGTCTGGGGCGCTCGCGACTCGATCATCCCGGTCGGTCACGGCGAAGAAGCGCACGAGATGATCCCCGGCAGCCGCCTCATGGTCTTCGACGACGTCGGCCACCTGCCGCAGGTCGAGGCCTCCGGTCGCTTCATCGCCATCCTGCAGCGATTCCTGCGGGAGACCGAGCCGGCCGAGTTCGACCGCGAGGAGTGGCGGGCGCGGTTCCAGGCTGCTTGAACGCTGGCCGGTCATGATGCCGGCGTGAGCGACGCTCCTCTGGTCCAGCACTACAAGCGTGCTTGGCGCGACCCCGAACTGGTCGTGCTCGAGGGGTTCCATGCGCTCAAGCACGCCCTGCGCTTCGGCGCCGAGGTGCTCGAGGCGGTTGCCTCGCAGCCGCAGAAGCTGGAGGAGTTGGCTGCCGAGCTTGCACCTGACCTAGCCGGAACGCTGGCCGAGCGCGTGACCCCCGTAGGCGAGGAGGTCCTGACCGAGTTGGTCCCCCAAGCCCCCTACACCGGCGTCGTCGCGATCGCGCGCCGCCCCGAGGTCGACGTCACCGCCGCGCTCCGCGACGGGCGGCCGGGGCCGGTCGTCCTGCTCGAGGAGCCGCGCAACCTCGGCAACATGGGCGCCTGCGTCCGCGTCGCCGCCGCGGCGGACGCGGCCGGCGTCCTGGTCACCGGCAGCAACGACCCCTGGCACGCCGAGGCGGTGCGCGCCGCCGCCGGCCTCAACTTCGCCCTGCCGGTGCGGAGGATCGACGCGCTGCCGTCCAGCGACCGCCCACTGGTCGCGATCGACCCGGAGGGAGAGGATCTGCGACCGGCCGGGTTGCCGCCGCGAGCGGTGCTCGCCTTCGGCACCGAGCGGCATGGCCTCAGCGCCGAGCTGCTCGAGCGCGCCGACCTGCGAGTTGGGATTCCGATGCGCGCCGGTGTCTCCAGCCTCAACCTGGCGACCACGGTCTCGGCCGTCCTCTTCGCGCAGCGCCTGGCCTGAGTGGACGCGCCGCGGATTGACCCCCGATATGGGTGGTCAATCCGCGGCGCGTCCCCTGCAACCGGCGTTGCAGGGGGAGCGGGACCCTAGGAGCGACGCGACACCTTCGTACCTTGGAGGCGATGCGCGCCAAAACCGGCATGCCCCGCCGGCTGCTCCTCTTCGCCTCGCTGCTCCTCGCCGCTCTCTGCGTCGCGGCGGGCGCGTCTGCGCAGACCCTGCAGGAGAAACTCGGCGACGCCCAGGGCAAGCTCGACCGCGTGCGCGACAGCGAGAGCGAGCTGAGCGCCACGATCGCCGAGCAGAACCGGGCGATCGACACGATGCTGGGCGAAGTCTCGGCGCTGCGCCAGCAGCAGGAGGCGGCCGAGCAGGAACTCGTCGCCAAGCAGGCCGAGCTCGACCAGGCGACGGCCGAGCTGGAGGCCGAAGAGCGCCGTCTGGCGCGGATTCGCGCCCGCCTGCAGCGGGCGCTCGGCGTGCTCCGCGAGCGCCTGGTCGAGATGTACCTGGCCGGAACGCCGGACACGCTCAGCGTCGTGCTCGAGTCCGAGAGTTGGTCGGAGGTCAGCACCCGCTCCGACTACCTGAGCCAGGTGCAGGACTACGACAACGCGGTCGCCGAGCGGGTCGAGGGTCTGCGCGACGAGGCGCGGGCCGCGGTCGAGCGGATGGAGGCGATCCGCGCCCGTCTCGAGCGCGCCCGCGACGCGATCGCGGTCGAGGAGCGGGAAGCGCGGGCGGCCAGCGAAGAGGCGGCTGCCCGTTTCGCCGAGCTGAAAGCGGCGCAGGCCGAGCGCCAGGAAGCGCTCGACGCGCTGCAGTCTCGCGAGGCCGCCCTGAGCGACAACCTCGCCGCGATCTCCGAACAGATCGCCGACGCGGGCGGGTCCGTACCGGCCAGCGCGCCGGCGCCGCTCACCCCTGGCCAGGAAGCCGAGTACATCTCCGAAAGCCAGGCCAGCGTGCCGGCCGCGGCGCCGCCCGCGGTCAAGGCGGCGATCGAAGCCGCCAACTCGATCGCCCACCTGCCCTATCTCTGGGGCGGCGGCCACGGCTCCTTCGAATCGTCGGGCTACGACTGCTCCGGCGCCGTCAGCTTCGCCCTCCACGGCGGCGGCTTTCTCGACAGCCCGCTCGACTCCACGGGTCTCACGACTTGGGGCGAACCGGGCCCGGGCCAGTGGATCACCGTCTACGGCAACGCCGGCCACGCCTGGATGACGATCGCCGGCCTCGCCTTCGACACCTCCGGCGGCGCCGGCCCCCGCTGGCACCCAACCCCCGTCTACAGCGGCGAAGGCTTCATCGCCCGCCACCCGCCGGGTTACTGAGCAGCTCTCGGCTCCAAAGGCCCCATCCCAGTAGGGGTGGAGCGTCTTGTACTTTTTTTGCGGTTCGGTCCGCGGACAGCCAGAGACGGTCTTCAAAAAAAGTTAAGTGAAACCCTTACTGGGATGGGGTCTTCACCGGCCGACCTTCTCGTTCCCAGGTGCCGACGCCGCCGCGGGCCACGTGGACCGTTTCGAAGCCCTCGCGCTGAAGGATCGAGGCGGCGAGGCCGCTCCGTTTACCGCCCTTGCAGATCGTCGCGATGGGGCGGTCGCGCGGCAGCTCGTTGAGTCGGTCGGGTAGGTCGCCAAAGGGGATGTGGAGCGAGTCGGGGATGTGGCCGGCCTCGAACTCGGCCGCACGGCGCACGTCGAGGATGAAGGGGGGCCCGCCGCCTGCCAACGCGCCGCTGCCGTCCAGCCGTTCGGCCAGCTCCTGCGGCCCGATCGCCTCGATCCGGGCCACCGGACGTTCCTCGGCCCGCCAGGCGGACATGCCGCCGCCGAGGAAGCCACGCACCTTCAGGCCGACCGCCGCAAGTAGCTCGGCGGCGAGCAGCTCGTTGCCATCCGAGGCGGCGACGATCACCACCTCCGCCTCGGGCGGCACCACCTGCGCCACCTTGGTCGCGAAGCCGGTGTCATAGGCGGAGGCGCTGATCGCGCCGGGGATGTGGGCCTCGTCGAACTGCTCGTTGGTGCGCGAGTCGACCGCCATCGCCCCATCCGCAATCGCCGCCTCGAAGCTCTGCGGCGTCAGACGCGACGGGGCGCCTATCGACTCGACCAGCGGCCCGCGGTTGAGCGAGACGATGTGCTCGACGTTGGGAGGCCGCTCGCCGATGCTGGCGACGGCGTCCTCGACGAAGGCGGTCTCGTCGGCGATCGCGAGCGCCCGGTTGTGGCGGCGCTCGAAGCCGATCGTCGACGACGTCTTCAGGTCGATGCCGGAGCTGCCGCAGAGCGAGCCGCCCAGGTGCCCGGGCCAGACCTCTACCTCGTCGGGCAGCGCCAGCAGCCGCTCGTGCAGCGAGCGGAAGATATCGGCGGCGCCCTCACGCGGCTCGACGGCGAGGTCGGGTCGTGCGACGTCGCCGACGAAGAGGGAGTCGCCGCTCAACACCGCGACCGGGTCGCCGCCGCGCTCGGCATCGCGCAGCAAGAAGCAGGTGTGCTCGGGCCGGTGGCCGGGCGTGTGGATTGCCTCCACCGTCACCGCATCGCCCAGCTCCAGCCGCCAACCGTCGTCGAATGGCTCGTGGTCGTACTCGGCCTCGGCGAGCCGGTGGACGTGGATCGCCGCCCCGGTCGCCCGTGCCAGCCGTCCGTGGCCGGAAACGTGGTCGGCGTGGTTGTGGGTCTCCAGCACGTGCTCGACGCGGACGCCGTGCAGGCGGCTCAACTGCAGATAGGGGTCGACGTCCCACTGGGGATCGACGACGAGCGCCGTGCCCGAGCCCGGATCGCCGACGAGGTAAGACGCGCAGCCGAGGTCCTCGTGGATGATCTGACGGAAGAGCATGTGTCAGGGTAACCGCCGGGAAGGAGCCAGATGAGCGTCAACGAGGAGACGAGCCTGGAGCAAAAGCTCGACCAGCTGCTGGAGGTCGAGTCCTTCGAGCCGCCGCCCGCCTTCCGCGCCGGGGCGCTGCTCGGCGACGGTGCCATCTACGAGGAGGCGGCCGCCGACCCCGAGGGCTGGTGGCTGCGACAAGCCCGCGGCCTGCTCGACTGGGTCGAGGAGCCGAGCCAGGGTCTCGACGACTCCAACCCACCCTTCTACAAGTGGTTCGCCGACGGTCGCCTCAACGCCTCGGCCAACTGCCTCGACCGCCACGTTGAGGCCGGCCACGGCGATCGCGTCGCCTACCACTGGCGTGGAGAGGAGGGGGAGGAGCGCGACATCACTTACGCCGAGCTGCTCGCCGACACGCAGCGCTTCGCCAACGCCCTGCGCGACCACGGCGTCGGCAGGGGAGACGTGGTCGGCATCTACCTGCCGATGATCCCCCAGGTCGTCGTCGCGATGCTGGCCTGCGCCCGCATCGGCGCTGTCCACAACGTCGTCTTCGGCGGCTTCTCGGCCGAGGCGGTCCGCGAGCGGATGGAGTTCTCGGAGGCCAAGGCGCTGGTCACCGTCGACGGCGCCCGCCGCAAGGGGGCCACGGCCCCGGTCAAGCCCCGCGTCGACGAGGTCATCGACGGTGTCGGCTCGATCGAGACGATCTTCGTCGTCCGCCACACCGGGGTCGAGTGCGAGATGCGCGAGGGTCGCGACGTCTGGTTCGAGGCGGCGATGGAGGCAGCCGCACCCGAGTGCCCGCCCGAGCCGATGGGCGCCGAGGACCCGCTCTACATCCTCTACACCTCCGGCTCGACCGCGAAGCCGAAGGGGATCCTGCACACGACCGGCGGCTACTTGACCGGCGTCGCCTGGACCCACCGCCACGTCTTCGACCTGCGGCCCGAGGACGACGTCTACTGGTGCGCTGCCGACGTCGGCTGGGTCACCGGCCACTCCTACATCGTCTATGGGCCGCTGCTCAACGGCGCCACCAGCGTCATGTTCGAGGGGGCGCCCGACTACCCCGACAAGGACATCTGGTGGGAGATCGTCGAGCGCTACGGCGTCACCATCCTCTACACGGCGCCGACCGCGATCCGTGCCTGCATGAAGTGGGGGGCGCGGCACCCCGAGGCACACGACCTCTCTTCGCTGCGCCTGCTTGGCTCGGTCGGCGAGCCGATCAACCCGAAGGCCTGGCTCTGGTACCAGCAGGTGATCGGCGGCGGCCGCTGTCCGGTTGTCGACACCTGGTGGCAGACGGAGACCGGCCAGATCATGATCTCGCCGCTGCCGGGGGCGGTGGCGACGAAGCCGGGTTCGGCGACCCTGCCGCTGCCGGGCGTCGACGCCGCCGTCGTCGACGAGCACGGCGAGCCGGTCGAGGGAGGCGAGGGCCTGCTCGTCCTGCGCCGGCCCTGGCCGGGGATGCTGCGGACGCTCTATCGAGAGGAGGAGCGCTTCGTCGCCACCTACTTCGAGCGCTTCGGGCCGCGCACCTACCTGGTCGGCGACGCCGCCCGCCGCGACGAGGACGGCTACTTCTGGGTGCTGGGGCGGATCGACGACGTGATCAACGTCTCCGGCCACCGCCTCTCGACCGCCGAGGTCGAGTCGGCGATCGTCTCCCATCCCAAGGTCGCCGAGGCGGCTGTGATCGGCCAGAGCGACGCCGACACCGGTCAGGCGATCTGCGCCTTCGTCACGCTCGAGGGCGACCACGAAGGCAGCGACGGGATGGTCGCCGAGCTGCGCGACCACGTAGCCGCGCGGATCGGCAAATTGGCCCGCCCCAAAAGAGTGATTTGGGCCGGCGACCTGCCGAAGACGCGCTCGGGCAAGATCATGCGCCGCCTCCTACGCGACATCGCCGAGGGACGCGAGCTGGGTGACGTGACGACCCTGCGCGACCCGGCCGTGATGGACGAGCTCGAGCGCAAGATCGCCGCCCGCCGCGACGCCGAAGGTTAGGGACGCGCCGCGGATTGACCACCCATAGCGTGGGTCAATCCGCGGCGCGTCAGAGTGGCGAGCACTGGTCGACGGACCGGCGTCTCGGAGCGGCAGAAGTGGTTCGCTAAACTAATTATCAAGGCTAATCAATGACTGAGACCGCTCCTGAGAAGAGATCCGCCGCCGCTTCTGTCGAGCCGGGTTCCGCCGCTGCCGAATCCGCCGGCGGCCTGACGGAATCCGCCGCGCGCCTGCGTCTGGCGATCGTGCGGACCGGCCGGCGGCTGCGGCAGGAGGCCGCCGGCGCCGGCGGCACCGAGCTGTCGCCGACCGCGGCGGCGTTCCTCGCCACGGTCGAGCGGCACGGCCCGCTGACGCCCAGCGAGCTGGCGGAGATCGAGCGCGTGAAACGGCCGACGGCGACGCGCACGCTGCGTCTCCTTACCGAGGCCGGCCTGGTCACTCGCGCGCCAGACCCCCATGACGGCCGCAGCGCTCTGGTCAGCCTCACTGCGACGGGCCGCGAGCGGCTGCGCCGCCTGCGCGGTCGCAAGAACGCCTACCTGGCGCGGCGCATGCGCGACCTACCTGCCGATGAGGTTGAGACGCTCGAGCGGGCGGCCGCGATCCTCGAGCGAATCCTCGAGGCGCCCGAGGGGGCGAGGCGGTGAGCGCCGCGGTCAGGCGCAGCTTCGACTCGCTCGCGGTCCCCAACTACCGCCGCTATTTCTCCGGGCAGATCGTCTCGGTCTCCGGCAACTGGATGCAGATGGTGGCTGAGATCTGGCTGGTGCTGGAGCTGACGAACAGCGGCTTCGCGGTCGGCGCCACGACCGCCCTGCAGTTCCTGCCGATCCTCCTCTTCGGCGCCTGGGGCGGCGTGCTCGCCGACCGCTTCGACAAGCGGCGGCTGCTGATGGTGACGCAGGCGCTGATGGCGCTGCCGGCCCTCGTCCTCTTCGCGGTGACGGTGGGCGGCGTCGTCGCCCCCTGGATGGTATTCGCGGTCGCCTTCGCCCGCGGCACCGTCAACGCGGTCGACAACCCGACCCGGCAGGCCTTCGCGATCGAGATGGTCGGGGCCGAGCGCCTCGTCAACGCGGTCAGCCTCAACAGCGTCCTCATCCACGCCTCACGCCTGATCGGACCGGCGATCGCCGGAGTCCTCATCGCCGTCGCCGGCGTCGCACCTTGCTTCGCGGTGAACGTGGTCACCTTCGCGGCGATGGTGGTGGCGCTGTGGCGGATGGAGCCGGCACAGCTGCAGACGCCGCCGACGACCGGGCTCCGGCGCGGCGCCGTGGGTGACGCGCTGCGCTACGTGCGGCGCACGCCGGAGCTGGCCGTGCCGCTGGCGCTGATGGCGCTGGTCGGCACCTTCGGCCTCAACTTCCAGGCGATCCTGCCGCTGCTGGCCCGCTTTAGCTTCGACGGTGGCGCCTCGGCCTACGCGACGCTGGTCGCCGCGATGGGCGCCGGCTCGGTGGTGGGGGCGCTCGCCACCGGTGCCCGCGGCCGCACCGACGCCCGTTTGATCGCCGGCTCGGCGCTTGCTTTCGGCCTCCTCGCGGTTCTGGCGGCGACGATGCCGAGCCTGGCGCTCGAGGTGCCGGTCGTCGCCCTGCTTGGTGCCTCCGCCGTCACCTTTGCCGCAGCGATCAACTCCTCGCTGCAGCTCACGGTCGAGCCGCACATGCGCGGGCGCGTCATGGCCCTCTACTCGATCGTCTTCCTCGGCTCGACCCCGATCGGGGCGCCGCTCGCCGGTTGGCTCTCCGAGGCATACAACCCCCGGGCCGCGCTCCTGCTGGCCGCGACTTCCGGCCTGGCGGCGGCCTGGGCGGCGCACGTGACGCTCGGCCGGCGCGAGGCCGCTCAGCCGAGGCCGAGCCGGCGGGCGCGCGCAGCCGCCTGAGCGACGACTTCCTCGGCGCCTTCGACGACGCGCTCGCGCATCAGCACGCGGCCGGCGACGACCGTCGTGTCAACGACCGAGCCGCTGGCCGCGTAGACGAGGTCCGCGATGAGGTCGCCGACGCCTATCTCATGGGCGTCGCGGCGCAGTAGCAGGAAGTCAGCCGGGGCACCGACCCGCAGCGGGTGGCTGCCGCCGAGCAATGGCGTGCGGCGCCCGCTGGCCACCTCGAGTGCCTCGACCGCCGGCAGCACGGCGGCATCCCGCGCGGCGTGTCGCTGGATCAGCGCGAAGGCCTTGAGGTCGGCGAGCAGGTCGAGTGAGTCGTTGGAGCCCGCACCGTCAGTGCCGAGGCCTACAGCGACGCCGGCGCGCCGCGCCTCCGGATAGGGGAAAACGCCGCCGACCGCAAGCTTCATGTTGGCGACGGGGTTGGTGACGACGGTGCAGCCGCGCGCCGCGATCAGCTCCAACTCCTCGCGGTCGAGCCAGACACCGTGGGCGAGGACGGTGCGTGGCCCCAGCAGGCCGAGTCGATCGAGGTAGGCGGCGGGCCGCTCACCGTGTGCCTCGAGGCAGTCCTCGACCTCCTGCTCGGTCTCGGAGAGGTGGACGTGGACGGGCAGGTCGCGCTCGGCCGCACGCTCGGCCACCCAGCGCAGCAGCTCTTCGCTCACCGCGTAGATCGAGTGGGGGGCGAGCGCGCGGCCGATCAGGGGGCCGAAGCCCTCGAGCTCGTCGAGGTCGCGCGCGACGGTCGCCTGCATCTCAGCGGTGCGGCCGTCGAGGTCGAAGAGGGGGCCGCCGATCGTCGCCCGCAGCCCGGCGTCCTCGACGGCGCGGGCGGTCGCCGTCGGGTGCCAGTACATGTCCCAGAAGCGCGCCGTGCCGGTGCGGACCATCTCCAGGCTGGCAAGCCGCACGCCCCAGTAGACGTCCTCGGGCTCGAGGCGCTCCTCGGCCGGCCAGACCACCTCACGCAGCCAGCGCATCAGCGGCAGGTCGCCGCCGTAGCCGCGGAAGAGCGTCATCGCCGCGTGCGTGTGGCCGTTGACGAAGGCGGGGATCAGCGGCGCGCCGCCGGCGTCCAGCGTCTCGTCGCCCGGCTGCGGTGCCACACCGGGCCCGATCGCGGCGATCGTCCCGTCCTCGCAGCGCAGCCCGACGGCCTCGCCGTCGCGCACCGCGTTCGTCACCGTGAGCCCGCTCATTGCCGCCTTCCGGACCCGCCGGTGATTTCGGACGCATATGGTCCGCTAATCACCGGCGGGTCCCTCGAGGAGCCGTGGCAGGACGGCGGCGAGGGCGTCGCGCAGGCGCGCCGCGTTCGCCGCCCGGGCGCGTTCCAGCTCGGCGGCGCTGAGCGGCCGCGCCGCGACCCCGTTCGCCATGTTGTCGACTACGCAGACGGCGGCGTAGCGCAGGCCGAGCTCGCCGGCGACGATGCACTCGGCGGCCAGCGTCATTCCGACGATGTCGGCGTGAGCGGCGAGCAGTCGGATCTCGGCCGGCGTCTC
>DASTYR010000249.1:0-4851 GCA_035764795.1 Solirubrobacterales bacterium
GTAGAGCGGCGTGGCGGCGTCGTTGTGAACCCGCATCACCCGACGCAGGTTGCGGATCTGCCCCCGCATCGCGGCGGCGTGGGAGACGTAGGGATGCAATGCGACGCCGTCGAACCACCGCTTGACGTTCCGTGCCCGGTAGAGCCGCGAGAGGAAGTCGCCCGAGTGGACGTTGGGGGGCACCTGAAGCGGGCGGCCGAAGAAGCCGCCGAGGATCAGCTTTGCGCTTGGGTCGGCACGGCGCATGACGCGGCCCGAGAGCCGAACGAGGCGGGCGAAGCGCTCCGGATCGGCGTCGCCGAAGGTGACGATGTTCTGCTCGTTCCAGATCTCCCAGAGGCGGACTGGCATGTATGGAAGGTCTTCGTGTTCGCGCCAGAAGCTGCCGAGGGCGCCGTACCGACGCACGGCGCGCCGCAGGAAGCCGGACCAGGCCCGCCGCTGCCGCGCGGTTGCCACCGGTTCCAACCGCGTTTCCGGCGCCAGCCACTCGGGCGTCCCCCAGACGAAGGGGAGGACCCGCATCCCGTGGCGCGCGGCGAGCGCTACCGCGTGGTCATAGCCGTCCCAGTCCGGGGCCGCAAAGAAGGGATCGACGCTCTCCACGTTCCCCCAGTAGAGCGGCAGACGGACGCTGCGCAGTCCAGCTCGCTCCATCAGGTCGAAGTCGAACTCCGAAGGCGCCGACTGGGGGGAGATGCCGACGAATCCCGGTGGCGGCGACGCGGCGGCGGCAGGCTGCGCCACGAGCAGCACGAGCGCCGCCACCGCCTGTAGGAGCTTTCCGATCATCGCAACCCTGGAACCCCTCGACCATCCAAAGTAGCGGCGCGGCGGGGGCAGCGCGTCTCGGGCGGACGGCTCTGAGATAATCGTCCCTCTCGGGGCGTGGCGCAGCCTGGTAGCGCGCACCGTTCGGGTCGGTGAGGTCCCCGGTTCAAATCCGGGCGCCCCGATACTTCCTTCCCTCACCAGATCGCGATCGACCGTGGCTTGTCGTAATCGCGAATCGCTCGGTCCTTGGTAACCACCTTGAGACCGTGCTCCACTGCACTCGCGTAGATCAAGCGATCGGCGGGATCACCTGGGAAAGAGGCGGGGAGGCTGGCGGCGCCGTCGGCTATGGCCGGCGTCACACCGATCGTCCGTAACTGCGCCGCCAACCCGTCAAGCCAGGAGCGAACCGGAACGTTGACGACGATTCGGCCGTTTCTGGCCAACCACGCGAGCTCGTACCAGCTGATTGCCGCCACGACGAGCTCGTCGGCCGCATCGAGCGCCTCGCTGGCCGACGCGCTGATCCTTTTCGGCTCCGCCGACAGCCAGTGGACGACATGCGTGTCGAGCAGGACAGCGCTCACGCCTAGCCGGCGCTCCACTGCTCACCGGTGGAGAACAGGTCCTCCTCATCCTCGACAGCGGTACTAGCCACCCCTTCGAAGGAGCCCTTGAGGGACCGCGCCCCGGACGCCGGCACAAGCCGTGCGACGGGTCGGCCGTGCCGGGTGATCTCGATCTCCTCTCCTGCCGCGGCGTCGTCCAAGAGTCGAAGGATGCGGGCCTTCGCGTCCGTGGCAGTCACTTTTTTGGTCATGGGTCAATTATAGCGGTCAGTCCGCCTACGCCCCCAACGCCCCTGGCGTCCGTTTTCGCCTAATTCCCACTTTCCCGATCAACTTTCTGCTATTCTGCCGCGCTTAATTAGGACTAAGTCAGTCAAAAAAGGAAGGAACACGCTCGAAATGCTGAACCCGTCCCCCTTCACCCGGCGACCCGGCAGCCGCCTCACTGGACTTTTTGCCCTTCTACTTGCGGCGGTCGCCGCGATGGCTGCCGCCGGCTGCGGCGGGGGCGACGACAGCGCCACCGGCTCATCCGGCGGCAAAGTCGACATCGTCGCCTACTCCACCCCTGAGACGGTCTACACCGACTCGCTCGAGCCGGGCTTCGAGGCAACCGCCGAGGGAGCGGGCGTCAGCTTCTCCGGATCCTTCGGCGCTTCCGGCGACCAGCGCCGCGCGGTCGAAGCAGGCCAACCGGCCTCGCTCGTCCACTTCGCCCAGGGCGGCGACATGATCGCGCTCGAGGAAGCCGGCAAGGTCGCGCCCGACTGGGACAAGAACAACTACAAGGGCATCGGCCAGGAGTCGGTCGTGGTGCTAGCGGTCCGCGAGGGCAACCCCGAGGGGATCAAATCGTTCGACGACCTGCTGACGAAGGACGTCGAGATCATCACTCCGAACCCGCTCAGCTCGGGCGGCGCCCGCTGGAACATCATGGCGCTCTACGGCTCGCAGCTGCACCAGGGCAAATCCGAACAGCAGGCCCTCGACGCGGTCCGCACCGTGCTCGAGAAGACGATCGTGCAGCCGGGCAGCGCCCGCGACGCGCTCGCCGCCTTCACCCAGGGCGAGGGCGACGTCCTGCTCGCCTACGAGAACGAGGCGATCAAAGCCGAAGAGGAGGGCGAAGACGTCGAGTACGTCGTGCCGCCCTCGACGATTCGGATCGAGACCCCGATCGCGGTCACCAAAGACGCGCCAGAGTCTGCTCAGGCCTTCCTCGACTTCATCTGGTCGCAGGAGGGGCAGCAGATCTGGTCCGACAACGGCTACCGCCCGGTTGACCAGTCGCTGCTCGACGAGCAGAAGTTCCCGGTCCCGCAGGATCTCTTCGACATCGACGAGTTCGGCGGCTGGGAGAAAGTCACCGACGAGTTCTTCGACGAGGAAAGCGGCAAAGTCGCCGCGATCAACAAGGACCTCGGGGTCCCAACGGAGTAACGCGTGGAGGCTCGCACCGCAACCGTCCCGCGGCCGAGGGCAGGCATCCGCCTGCCCTCGGCCGGCGCCGGCCTCGGCCGCGGCCTGGTCGGGCTCTATCTGAGCCTGATGGTGCTGCTGCCGCTGGCGGCCGTCGTCGCCGAGTCGGGCGAGGGCGGCTCGGGCGCGTTCTGGAACGCGGTGACGAGCCCGCAGGCGGTCGCGGCGCTGAAGCTGACCGTAATCGCCTCGCTGATCGTCGTCGCAATCAACGGCGTCTTCGGCACGATCATCGCCTGGGTCCTGGTCCGCGACGAGTTCCGCGGCAAGGCAGCGCTCAACGCGGTCATCGACCTCCCCTTCGCCCTGCCGACGATCGTCGCCGGCCTCACCCTGCTCACCCTCTACGGCAACAACAGCCCGGTCGGGATCGACTTCGCCTTCACCAAGGTCGCGGTGGTGGCGGCGCTGCTCTTCGTCACCCTGCCGTTCGTCGTCCGCGCCGTGCAGCCGCTCCTGATCGAGCTCGACCGCGAGATGGAGGAGGCCGCCACCTCGCTCGGCGCCGGCGGCTTCACGGTCTTTCGCCGCATCATCTTCCCCAACCTGCTGCCCGGCCTGACCGCCGGCATCGCGCTCGCCTTCGCGCGGGCGCTGGGCGAGTTCGGGTCCCTCGTCCTGATCTCGGGCAGCATTCCCTTCGACACCGAGGTCGCCTCGGTCTTCATCCGCGTCCAGATCGAAAACGGCAACCTGGCCGGCGCCTCGGCGGTCTCGGTCGTCCTGCTCGCCGTCTCGCTGCTGCTGGTCGCGAGCGTCGGTCTCGCCGAGCGCTGGGGCAACAGGCACGAGCGAGGTCAGGCGTGACCGGCACCAGTCGCAAGAGCCGCTGGTCGCTGCGCGCCATGGCGCTCGGCTACCTCGGCGCGCTCCTGCTCGCCCCCGTTGCGATGATCTTCTACAAGACCTTCGAGGACGGGCTGGCGCCGCCCTTCGAAGCGATCGTCTCCCCCGAGGGCCTTCACGCCCTGCAGCTGACCCTGCTGATGGTCGCCGTCGCGGTTCCGCTCAACACCGTCTTCGGCGTCGGCTGCGCCCTGCTCCTGGTCCGCCACCGCTGGTGGGGCAACCGGTTCGTCGACGCGCTGATCAACCTGCCGTTCGCCGTCTCCCCCGTCGTCGTCGGCCTCGCCCTCTTCCTGCTCTACGGCACCGAGGGTTGGTTCGGGCCGTTCCTTGCCGAAAACGGCATCCAGATCCTCTTCTCGACGCCGGGGATGATCCTCGCCAGCATCTTCGTCTCACTGCCCTTCGTCGTGCGCGAGACGGTGCCGGTGCTGCAGGAGATCGGCACCGAGCAGGAGCAGGCCGCCTCGACCCTCGGCGCCAACGCCTGGCAGACCTTCTGGCGCGTCACCCTGCCGGCGATCCGCTGGGGCGTCGGCTACGGCGTCGTGCTGACCACCGCCCGCGTGCTCGGCGAGTTCGGCGCCGTCTCCGTCGTATCTGGCGAGATCTCCGGCCAGACGGAAACCCTGCCCCTCTTCGTATCGCAGCAGTTCGAGCAGTTCAACATGGCCGGTGCCTACGGCGCCTCGATCCTGCTCGCGCTGCTCGCCCTCTCAACGCTTCTGCTGATGAACCTCTTCAAGAGAAAGGAGGGCGCCTGATGGCTATCTCAGTCGAGGGAGCGTGCAAGCGCTTCGGTGACTTTCAGGCTCTCGACAACGTTTCCATAGACGTCCCCGACGGCTCGCTGACGGCATTGCTCGGCCCCAGCGGCAGCGGTAAGTCGACGCTGCTGCGGGCGATCGCCGGCCTCGAGACGCTCGACGCGGGCGAGGTGCGAATCCACGGCGAGGATGCGACGCCGAAGCCACCGCAGCAGCGCGGCGTCGGCTTCGTCTTCCAGCACTACGCCGCCTTCAAGCACATGACCGTGTTCGGCAACGTCGGCTTCTGCTTCCAGCACTACGCGGCCTTCAAGCACATGACGGTTCGCAACAACGTCGCCTTCGGCCTTGCCATCCGCAAGCGGCCGTAGGATGAGATCGACGAGCGCGTGCATGAGCTCCTGCGTCTGGTTCAG
>DASTYR010000250.1:0-3884 GCA_035764795.1 Solirubrobacterales bacterium
CGCAGGCTTCGAACGGCCGTACGACTGCGCGATCCGGATCGACGGCGCCGACGTCGCCCGCCTCCCTCCCTACCGCCGGCCGGTCAACACGGTCTTCCAGAGCTATGCACTCTTCCCCCACCTCAGCGTCGAGGACAAAGTCGCCTACGGGCTAAAGCGCAAGAAGGTGTCGAGGGGGGAGATCGGCAAGCGGGTCGCCGCCGAGCTCGAGCGGGTCGGGCTCGCCGCCGAGGCGAAGCGCCGCCCGGCGCAGCTCTCCGGCGGCCAGCAGCAGCGCGTCGCCCTCGCCCGCGCCCTCGTCAATCTGCCCAAGGTGCTGCTGCTCGACGAGCCGCTCGGCGCCCTCGACCTGAAGCTCCGCAAGGGACTGCAGGTCGAGCTGAAGCGGATTCAGCGGGAGGTCGGCATCACCTTCGTCTACGTCACCCACGACCAGGAGGAGGCGCTGACGATGAGCGACCGGATCGCGGTTATGAACCGCGGCCGGATCGAACAGGTGGCCACTCCCGAGCAGGTCTACGAGCAACCGGCGAGCGCCTTCGTGGCGGGCTTCATCGGCGTCTCGAACCTGATCCCGGCGCAAGTGGACGGGCCCGACCGGGTGCGGCTCGCCCCCGGGACCGAGGTGCGCGTCCACGCCGACGGTCTTGCGCCGGGGGAGCGCTGCCACGCCGTCGTCCGCCCCGAGAAGCTGCGGATCGAACCCGCCGACGACGTCGCGGCGCCGTCTGCCAACGGCAGCCCGCGGGTCGAGGGCACCGTGGAGAGCTCGCTCTACCTCGGCACCTCCACCCAGGTCGTGGTCGACCTCGGAGATGGGGTGCGGATGACCGTGCTCGTTCCAAACGCCAGCGAGGCGGAGCGGCAGCGGTTGCCGGGTGGTGGCGCCCGGGTAGCTCTGAGCTGGGATCCGGCGCATATGCACCTGGTCCGGGAGGGCTTGCAACAACAGAGAGGTGAGTCGGATGAGGAGGAGCGGAATGAGTGAGCGCAGGCTCGCGTTGTGGGTGGCTTCGATCGTCGCCACCATGGCCCTCGGGCTGGGTCTCGCCGCTTGCGGCGACGACACCGTCGGCGGCGGCAACGACAGCGAGGTAACGACGGCGAAAGCCGGGGAGGTCACTGGTGAGCTGACGATCTCCAACTGGCCCGGCTACATCGATCCGGGCCCGAAAGGCACCGTCGCCGAGTTCGAAAAAGAGACCGGCGTCACGGTGAAATACATCGAGGACGTCAACGACAACGACACCTTCTTCGGCAAGCTGCAGCCGCAGCTCGAACGGGGGGAGTCGGGTGGGCGCAGCATCTTCGTCGTCACCGACTGGATGGCGAAACAGATGTACGACCTCGGCTACCTGCAGGAGCTCGACCATGCCGACCTGCCGACCGTCTTCGAGAACATCACCCCCTCGTTGGAGACGCCGGCGATCGACCCGGAGCGCAAGTTCTCGATCCCCTGGCAGGCGGGGATGGGCGGTATCTGGGTCGACACCGCCAAGGCACCTGAGATCCGCTCCGTCAACGACCTCTTCGACCCCAAATACAAAGGCAAAGTGACGATGCTGAGCGAGCTGCGGGAAACCGTGCCGCTGGTAATGAAGGCCGAAGGGGTCGATCCCGAGGAGGCGACCACCGAGGAGTGGATGACGGCGATCGACAAACTCGGCGACGCGGCCAGCTCCGGCCAGATCCGCAAGTTCACCGGTAACGAGTACACCGAGGATCTAACCGCCGGCAACATCGTCGCCGCGATCGGCTGGTCGGGTGACGCGTCGATCGTCGAAAACGAGAACGCCGAATGGCGGATGCCGGCCGAGGGCTGCATCCTCTGGTCGGACAACATGGTGATCCCCGTCGGAGCGCCGAACACCGCCGCTGCGATCGGATGGATGAACTTCGTCTACGAGCCCGAGGTCGCGGCCGACCTGACCGAATACATCACCTACGTCTCGCCGGTCGACGGGGTGCAGGAACTGCTCGAAAAAGAAAACCCGCAGCTGGCTAAAGACCCGCTGGTCTTCCCGACCGAGGAGTTCACCAAAGAGTGCTCGCCGCAGCCCTCCCCGCCCGACGTCGAAAAAGTCAACGAGGCGTGGCAGGACGTCCTCACCGGGTGACATGACCAATTCCGCCCGCGTGCTCTGCTCCCGTCGAGGCCCGAAGAATCAGATATGGACGGGCCTCGACTCCCGCGTCCGCCGCGGGCGGGTGGTCGACTGATGAGAGCGCGCCTGGTCCCGTACTGGTTACTGGGGCCGGGCCTGCTCTGGCTGCTGATCTTCTTTGTCGTGCCCATGTACTTCATGGGCGAACTGGCGCTGCGCTCCGGCTCGCTGACCAGCGGCGGCTTCGTCTTCGACTGGGCGTGGTCCAACTTCCCCGACTCGCTCTCCGGCCACGGCGACCAGGTGGTCCGCTCCTTCTTCTACGCCGGCACGGCGACGGTACTGGCGCTGCTGATCGCCTACCCGCTCGCCTACGCGATCGCCTTCCGGGCCGGCCGCTTCAAGCTGCTGCTGCTGTTCGCCGTGATCGCGCCCTTCTTCACCACCTACCTGATCCGCACGATCGCCTGGAAAACGATCCTCAGCGACGACAGTCCGATCGTGAGCGTCCTGCAGACCCTGGCGCTGGTCCCCGAGGACGGGCGGGTCCTGGCCACCTCGGGCGCGGTGATAGCCGGCCTCACCTACAACTTCCTGCCCTTCATGATCCTGCCGCTCTACGCCAACCTGGAGCGGCTCGACCTGCGCCTGGTCGAGGCGGCCAAGGACCTCTACTCCTCCTCGCGACAGGCCTTCCTGCGGGTCACGCTGCCGCTGACCATGCCCGGCATCGTCGCTGGCGTTCTGCTCACCTTCATCCCGGCCTTCGGCGACTACATCAACGCCCAGCTGCTCGGGGGCACGCAGCAGGCGATGATCGGCAACGTCATCCAGTCGCTCTACCTGAACCAGCGCAACTACCCCGAGGCGGCGGCGCTTTCCTTCCTGATGATGGCGCTGATCCTCGCCGTCGTCACCCTCTACATCCGCTTCGCCGGCACCGGCGCCTTCATGGGCGAGGCGGAGGAGCGGAGGGCCGGCGCGTGAGCGGGGGCGCTCGCGCCTGGGCCTGGCTGCGCCACCATGCGCTGCCGATCTACGCGGCCCTGGCGGTCGCCTACATGCTGGTGCCGATCGTCGTCGTCGCCGTCTTCTCCTTCGGTGAGGCGCCGAAAGACAAACTCACCTTCGGGCTCGACAACGGCTTCACGCTGGAGTACTGGGAGACGGTCTTCTCGCAGCCCGAACTCAACGACTCGCTTCTAACCAGCGTTCGCTTGGCGGCCTTCTCCACCTTGATCTCGACGGCGATCGGGACGCTGATGGCGATCGCCCTGGTGCGGCACAGGTTCGTCGGCCAACGGGCGGCGAATCTGCTGATCGTGATCCCGATGGCGACGCCGGAGGTGGTGATCGGCGCCTCGCTGCTCTCGATGTTCATCTACTACTCGTTCGCGCTCGGCTTCACGACGCTGCTGCTGGCTCATGTCATGTTCTCGATCAGCTTCGTCGTCGTCGTCGTGCGCTCGCGGCTGATCGGCTTCGACCGTCACCTCGAGGAGGCCGCGGCGGATCTTGGCGCGACCCCGCTCGCCGCCTTCCGCACCGTCACGTTGCCCTTGCTGGCGCCAGGGGTTATTGCGGCGGCGCTGCTTGCCTTCGCCCTCTCGATCGACGACTTCGTCATCTCCAACTTCAACTCCGGAACGACGGTCACCTTCCCGCTCTACGTCTACGGGGTCAGCCTGCGAGGCATTCCTGTCCAGGTCAATGCATTGGCGACGCTGCTGTTCTTGGTCGCGGTGATCGCCGTCGCGCTGGTCCTGATCCAGCAGCGAC
>DASTYR010000251.1:0-6764 GCA_035764795.1 Solirubrobacterales bacterium
CATATCCGGCCCACCGTCTCGCTGGAGCGACGGCTGCGGGCGCTGCGCGATGCGCTCAGCGGGCGTTCGGCCATCGACTTCGACGAGCAGTTCGGGGGCGAGGACCGGCTGACGCAGGCGGTCACCCTCTTCGCCCTGCTCGAGCTCTACCGCAAAGGCGAGGTCACGTGGAAGCAGAACGAGCCACTGGGACCGATCGAGATCAGAAGGGCGGCGGCCGGATGAGCGACCTCGCCCGCACGATCGAGGCGCTGCTCTTCCTCTCGCCGCAGCCGGTTGCCGCCGCCGACCTCGCCGAGGCGACCGAGGCGACCGAGGGTCAGATCGAGGAGGCGATCGAGCTTCTGCGCGAGGACCTGGGCGAGGGTAGGCGCGGCGTGGTCCTGCGCGAGGTGGCCGGCGGCTTTGCCCTGGCGAGCGACCCCGCCGCCGAGGGGGCGGCGCGGCGCCTGCTCGCCAAACCCCGCACGCCGCCGCTGACCCAGGCCCAGGCGGAGACGCTGGCGATCGTCGCCTACCTACAGCCGGTATCGCGGCCCGAGGTGGCGCGCATCCGCGGTGTCGCCTCGGAGTCGGCGACTCAAACGCTGATCGAGCGCGGCCTGATCGAGGAGTCGGGCCGCTCCCAGTTCGGCGCGGCGCTGTTCAAGACGACCGAGCTGTTCGAGCGGTTGTTCGGGCTCGGCGGGCTCGATCAGCTGCCGGATCCGTCGAAGTTCGATCCGAGTCCCGAGGACGAGCGGGAGCTGCGCGAGCGGCTCTTGAAGGCGGGGGAACAGCGGGCGGAGCCGTGAGGCGGAGGAGCCCATCCCGGTAGGGGTTTCACTTAACTTTTTCCGAAGCTCCGCCGCGGCTGTCCGAGGGCGGGGGCGCGGAAAAAGTACAAGACGTTCCACCCCTACCGGGATGGGCTCCTCGTGAGGCTCGCCAAGTTCCTGGCACATGGGGGAGTCGCGTCGCGGCGAAAAGCCGAGGAGATCGTCGGCAAGGGCATGGTCACCGTCGGCGGGGAGGTCGTTACCGACCCGGCGCGCGACGTCTGCGACGAGGACGACGTGCGGGTCAACGGGAAACCAGTCATCGCCGAGCGACGGGAGGTGTGGGCGGTCCACAAGCCGGTCGGGGTGGTGTCGACGGCGCGGGAGCCGGGCGGGCGCAAGGCGGTCGTCGAGCTGGTTCGGAGCGAGGCGCGGCTGTATCCGGTCGGCCGGCTCGACGCTGACTCGACTGGGTTGCTGCTGCTCACCAACGACGGCGAGCTTGCCAACCGCCTGACCCATCCGCGGTACGAAGTGCCGAAGACCTATCGGCTGGAGCTGCGGCGGCCTCCGTCGGATGCCGACCTGCGCCGCTTGGCGGGCGGCGTCGAGCTCGAGGACGGACCGACCGCTCCGGCCGCGGTGCGGCGGATCGGTGAGCGAGAGATCGAGGTCGTGCTGCGCGAGGGACGAAACCGCCAGCTGCGCCGCATGGCCGAGGCGGTCGGCAACGAGGTCGTGGCGCTGCGCCGCGTCCGCTTCGGCCCGATCGAGCTGGGAGGCCTCTCCGAAGGGCGGGCGCGCCGACTCGGCGGCGAAGAGATCGACCGGCTCTGGGAAGATGCGTGCGATGGATGAACAGCGACTCTTCGCGGTGCGCGGCGCCGTGCAGGCGGAGGCCAACGAGCCGGAGGCGATCGCCGAGGCGACAGCCGATCTCATGCGGGAGCTGCTCGAGCGCAATGCACTCGAGCCCGAGGCCATGGTCAGCTGCCTCTTCACGACGACCGACGACCTCGACGCGGAGTTCCCGGCCGCCGCCGCGCGGGAAGTCGGCCTCGACTCCGTGCCGCTGCTCTGCTGCCGCGAGATCCCGGTGCCGGGAGCGATGCCCCGCGTGATCCGCGCCATGGTGCATTACTACGCGCCGGTCGGGCAGGCGCCGGCCCACGTCTACCTGGGGCCGACCCAGGAGCTGCGCACCGACCTCCACGCCGCGCAGTAGCGGCAGCCCGGCCGCAAGCCCCGCTCGGACGCGGTCGGCCACAATGGGGCGATGAGCGTCACCTTCGCCGAGAAGCTCGCCCGAATGCCGGGCTACCAGGCCGGCGTCCCGACCGGCAAGGCACCGGAGGCGATCGCCGCGGACGGCATCGCTCAACTCGCTTCGAACGAGTCGCCCTTCCCGCCTCACCCGAAGGTGGTCGAGGCGATCCAGAAGGCAGCGGCGGCGATGAACCGCTATCCGGACCCCGGAGCGACGCTGCTGCGGCGGCGCATCGCCGAGCGCTACGAGACCGAGCCGGGCCGCGTCGCGGTCGGCAACGGCTCCTGCGAGATCCTGCTCGCCGCCGCCGAGGCGCTCTGCGAGCCGGGTGCCGAGCTCGTCTACGCGTGGCCCTCCTTCTCGATGTACCCGTACCTGGCGGCGCTGACCGGGGCGCGCGAGATCCGTGTGCCGCTCGCCGACGGCGACCTCCACGACCTCGACGCGATGGCGGCAGAGGTCACCGCCGCCACCCAGCTGCTGGTCGTCTGCAATCCGAACAACCCGACCGGCACCCACCTGCCGGCCAAGCGGATCGCCGCCTTCTGCGAGAAGTTGCCGAAGAACGTGACCGTCGTCCTCGATGAGGCCTACGCCGAGTTCCAGGTCGACGACGACCCCGATGCCTCGCTCGACCTGCTTGCCGACTTCCCCAACCTCGTCGTCCTGCGCACCTTCAGCAAGTGCTACGGCCTCGCCGGACTGCGGGTCGGCTTTGCACTCGGCTCGGCCAAGTTCCGCACCGCGGTCGACGCCGTCCGCCAGCCGTTCAGCGTCAACGCGCTCGCCCAGGCCGCAGCCGCCGAGGCGATCCTGCACCAGGACGACGTCGCCCGGCGCGTCGGGCAGACGGTGGTCGAGCGGGTGCGCGTCGAGGAGGGCCTGCGTGAGCTCGGCCTGCGCACCGCCGAGACCCAGGCCAACTTCTCCTGGGTCGACCTCGGCGACGCCGATGAGAGCGAGGTCGTCGCCGGCCTCGGCGAGCGCAACATCGCCGTCCGCCCCGGTGCCGCCCTCGGTGGCCCCGGCCACATCCGGGTCAGCTACGGCACCGCCGAGGAGAACGAGCGCTTTCTCGGGGCGCTGGGCGACTTGCTCGGCTGAACCCTCGTCCTGACCCAGACGCTTCGTCGGTCGCGCGCGTCTAGGCGGAAGTAAAGTCTTTAGTGGAGGAAGCTGCGGCAATGGCGATCGAAATGGACAAGACGCGGGAGCGGGTTCGCGACCAGCGGATCGAGAGCGCGGTCGAGCTCGTCGCGCCCGCGGCCCTGTTCGACGACCTGCCGCTCGGCGAGAAGCGCGAAGCGGCGGTTGTCGGTGGCAGGGGCGAAGTCGGCAACGTCCTCGACCGCTCAGACGACCGGCTGCTCGTCGTGGTCGGACCGTGCAGCGTCCACGACTCCGACGCGGCGCTCGAGTACGCGGGCAGGCTTGCCGAGACGGCGACCGAGCTCCGCGATGACCTGCTCGTCGCGATGCGCGTCTACTTCGAGAAGCCGCGCACGACGACCGGCTGGAAGGGGCTGATCAACGACCCCTACCTCGATGGGTCCTTCGACGTCAACGCGGGCCTGCGCAAAGCCCGGACGCTGCTGCTCCAGGTCCTCGACCTGGGCCTTTCGGTCGGCACCGAGTTCCTCGACCCGATCACGCCGCAGTACATCTCCGACACCGTCGCCTGGGGCGCAATCGGCGCGCGTACCACCGAGAGTCAGATCCATCGCCAGCTCGGCTCGGGCCTCTCGATGCCGATCGGCTTCAAGAACCGCACCGACGGCAACGTGCAGGTCGCGGTCGACGCGGTCCGCGCCTCATCCGTCTCACACGCCTTCGCCGGCATCGACGACGCCGGCCGCCCGGCGATCCTCCACACGGCTGGCAATCCCGACGGCCACGTCATCCTGCGCGGCGGTCGCGGCGCCCCCAACTGCGATCACAAAGGCGTCGCGACGGCGCTCGAGCTGCTCAGCAAGGCGGGCCTCGCCGAGCGACTGGTCATCGACGCCTCCCACGACAACAGCGAAAAGGACCCCGAGAAGCAGATCGAGGCAGCCGGCCTGATCGCCGACCAGGTGGGCGAGGGCAACGCCGCGATCGTCGGCGTGATGCTCGAGTCGTTCCTGGTCGAGGGCAGCCAGGACCTCGGCGACGGCTCCAGCCTCACCTACGGGCAGTCGATCACCGACGCGTGCATCGCCTGGGACGACACGGTAGGCGTGCTGGAGCGCCTCGCCGCGGCGGTACGGGCCCGGCGCGAGGGATGAAGGCGGCGGTCCTCGGCGTTGGGCTGATCGGCGGCTCGATCGGTCTCGCCGCCAGGCAGAAGCTCGAGTGCGAGGTGGTCGGCTGGGGGCCGAACCGCCCGACCCTCGACCGGGCGCTCGAGCTCGGCGCGGTCGACAGCGCGGTCGACTCCATCGAGGCGGCCTGCGCCGAGGCGGAGGTCGTCTTCTGCGCCGCACCCGTCTCCGTCCTGCCCGAGCTCGTCCGCGCCGCGCTGGCGGCAAGCGGTCCGGAGGCGGTCGTCACCGACGCTGGCTCGACCAAGCAGGGGATCGTCGCCGCTTTCGGCGAAGACGAGCGTTTCATCGGCGGCCACCCGCTCGCCGGCGCCGAGACCGCCGGGGTCGGCAACGCGCGCGCCGACCTCTTCGAGGGGGCGCGCTGGTACCTGACCCCGACAGAGAGCTCCAGCGGCATCCTCTACGACCGCCTGCAGTGGACCGTCGCCGGCCTCGGCGCCCGTCCGCAGGCGATCGACCCCGTGGCCCACGATCGCCTCATGGCCACGGTCAGCCACCTCCCGCACGTCGTCGCCGACGTCCTCGCCGCCCAGGCCGCCGCCGAGCTGGTCCGCGACTCCCAGCGCATGCCGGAAGCCGGCCCGAGCTTCCGTGATGCGACCCGGGTCGCCGGCTCCAACCCCGCCATCTGGAGCGACATCTTCGTCGCCAACCGCGAGGCGATCGTCGCCGCGATCGACGATACGGTCGCCCGGCTCGGCGAGGCGCGGCAGCTGATCGCCTCCGGCGACCGCGAGGGGATCGCCGCCTGGCACGCGGCGGCGGCCGCCGAGCGCGACCGACTGCTCGAGACGGAGTCGGGGGCCGGAGCCCTGCGCGAGGTGCGCGCCGTCGTCCCCAATCGGCCCGGGATCGTCGCCGAGCTCGCCCTCGCGCTCGGCGAGGCCGGGGTCAACATCGAGGACATGGCGCTCCATCCGGCCGCCGACATGCGCTCGGGCGCGATCTCGGTCTGGGTCGCGGGCGACGAGCAGGCCGGGCGCGCCGTGGCGCTGGTCGCCGAGCTTGGGCACCGGGCGACCGCGGTCGACGGGAAGGAGTAGCGGTGGCGACCGCCCGCTTCGAGCCGGTCGGGCCGTTGCGCGGCACGCTGCGCCCGCCGCCGGACAAGTCGGTATCGCACCGCGCCGCGCTGATCGCCGCCATGGCCGACGGCGAGACGGCGATCGAGGGCTATCTGGACTCGGCCGACACCCGCTCGACGCTCGCCGCGGTGGAAGCGCTCGGCGCCGAGGTCGACTCATCCGGACCGGAGCTTCGAGTGCGCGGAGTCGGTCTGCGCGGTGCCGCCGAGACGGCGGTCGACGTCGGCAACGCCGGCACGTTGCTGCGCCTGCTGCCGGGTTGGCTGGCCGGACAGGAGACCGGGCGCTGGACGCTCGACGGCGACGAGTCGATTCGACGCCGCCCGGTGGACCGGGTCGCGACCCCGCTGCGGTTGATGGGGGCCCAGATCGGCTGCCGGGAAGAGCGGCTGCCTCCGCTGCGGATCGAGGCGGCTCCACTGAGCGGCATCTCCTATGAGCTGCCCATGGCGAGCGCGCAGGTCAAGTCCTGTCTCCTCTTTGCGGGCCTGCTCGCCGACGGCGAGACCGAGGTCGTCGAGCCGCTGCCGAGCCGCGATCACACCGAGCGCATGCTGGCGGCGGCCGGGGCGGAGGTGCAGCGGTCCGACGGCGCCGTCTCCGTGCGCTCCGCGGCGCGCCTTGAGCCCGGCTCGATCGCCGTGCCCGGCGACTTCTCCTCTGCCGCCTTCTTTCTCGTCGCCGGCCTGCTCGTGCCGGGCAGCGACGTGAGCCTCGCCGGCGTCGGGCTCAACCCGACCCGCACCGGGCTGCTCACGATCCTGGCGCGGATGGGCGCCGAGATAGAGGTCGAGGAGGTGGACGAGCGCGGTGGCGAGCCGAGCGGTCGCCTGCGGGCTCGCCCGTCGCAGTTGCGGGGAACGGATGTCGGCGGTGTCGACGTGCCGCTCGCGATCGACGAGCTGCCGCTCGTCGCCCTGGCTGCTTGCTTCGCCGAGGGGGAGACGACGATCCGCGACGCGGCCGAGCTGCGCCGCAAGGAGAGCGACCGGATCGCCACGGTCGCCGCCGCCCTGACCGCGCTCGGCGCCGAGGTCGAGACCAGCGGGGACGGGATGCGCATCGTCGGCGCGGGCGGCCTGCGCGGCGGCGTGGTCGACTCCCACGGCGACCACCGGATCGCGATGCTCGGTGCGATCGCCGGGCTCGCTTCCCGCGAGGGCGCCGAGGTGAGCGGGATGGAGGCGGCCGCGATCAGCTATCCGAGCTTCGAGCGCGACCTGCGCGACCTGCTGCGGGCCTGAAGGCACGGATGGTTCCGGCTGTCGCCATGCGCCGGCCGGGCGGTGGTCAGTTAGTCAAATTTATTTGACAAAACTTCGACCGACTGGCACATTGGTGCGGCCGGGGC
>DASTYR010000252.1:0-5784 GCA_035764795.1 Solirubrobacterales bacterium
AAGGGAACTGGAGCGCTTACGAGATCGACTTCACCAAGGACCGGGAAGGCTGGGAGTCGCTCTCCAACCTCCAGCGGCGCTCGGCAATGTGGATCTACTCGATGTTCTTCTACGGCGAGGACCGGGTCGCCGACACGCTCGCCCCCTACATCACCGCCGCACCGACCGAGGAGCAGGCCTACTTCCTCGCAACCCAGCAGGTCGACGAGGTGCGCCACTCGGTCTTCTTCCACCGCTTCTTCAAAGAGGTGATCGGGGTGGGCGGCGACTCGATCCAGGCGACCCTGGCCTCCACCCTGCCGCAGCTCAACTGGGGCTACCGCGGCGTCTTCGACCGGCTCGACAAGATGGCCGAGGAACTGCGCAAGGACCGCTCGCTGCCCAAGTACGCGCAGGCGATCACCCTCTACCACCTGATCGTCGAGGGCAGCCTCGCCCAGCCCGGTCAGCACTTCATCGAGGACTTCTTCGCCTCCGAAGAGACGATGCCCGGCTTCAGCTCCGGCATGAGCAACGTCTCCCGTGACGAGCAGCGCCACATCGGCTTCGGCGTCAAGGTGCTCTCCGAGTTGCTCGCCGAAGGACAGCCTGGCTGGGAGGAGAACCGGGCAGCGGTGACCGACCTGCTGCGCGAAGTGCTGCCCTACGGGCCGGCGGTCTTCTACCCGCCCAACTTCGATCGCGAATACACCGAGTGCTACGGCTTCTCCCTGGAGGACATCTTCGCCTTCGGCCTCAAACTGATCCGGCAGCGCTGGCGCACGATCGGCTACCCAACCGAGGAGATGCCCCCCGGGGTCTTCCCCTTCGACCCCGAGCAGCCCGAGGACGTGATCGCCGAGCGGCAGGTGAAGCTGATGGAAGCCGGCGTGCTCGGCCCCGCCGAGGTCGCGCAGCCGAACCCCTCGCCCGAGGTGCAGCGCCTCTACTTCGACGTGATCGAGCGCGTCGCCGATCCGGCCGCCGCCAACGGCTCCAAGGTCGTCGTCCAGTGGCGGTTCAGCGACGCCGAGCCGTGGCACCTGGTGATCGACAACGGCTCGACCCATGCCGCCCCCGGCGAGGCCCCCGACCCCAGCGTCGTGCTGGAGACGAGCTGGACCGACTGGATCGCCTCCGCCAAGCCGGACGCCAATCCTCTGAAGATGGTGCTGCAGCGGCGGATTCGGCCGCGGGGGAAGCTGCGGGAGTTGGCGCGGATGCGCAAAGTTTTCAACTGAGAGGGTGCGAGGGGGTTGGGACCCCCTCCTCTCCAGCAGCTGACTGGAGGGTTAGCTAGCTGATTGGTGGCTTCTTGTCGGCCCAGGGGCGCTCGGCCTCTAGCTGGGCGGCTAGGGAGAGGAGGGTTGACTCGTCGCCGGGGCGGCCGATGAGTTGGACGGAGAGGGGCATGCCGTCGGGGGCGAAGCCGGCTGGGACTGCCATCGCCGGGTTGCCGAGGTGGTTCCAGGGGACGCAGTAGGGATAGAAGCGGCCCATGCCGAGCACGGTTCGCAGGGCGCCCTGGCCCTCCCAGCGGCGCACCGGCAGCGCCGTGCCACCCATCACCGGGGTCATCAGCACGTCGTGGGAGTCGAAGATCGCGTTGACGCGCGCCTTGTCGGCGTCGCGTCCCGGGCCCATGGCGCGCTCGTAGAGACTCTTGGGCAGTAGTCCGCCGAGGCGGCCGAAGCCGCGCGTGCGGCGTTCGAGCCGCTCGGGGTGCGGGACTTCCCGGATGGTCTCCGCGACGCCGCCGAGGAAGCGCGCCGTGATGTTGTCGCCGATCCGGCCCCAGTCCGGATCGCGCTGGACGACCTCGTGGCCCAGGGAGCTCAGCAGCTCGGCGGTCTCGGCGACGGCGCCCTTGACCACATCCGAGACGGTCGGCGGCAGGGCGTTGCGGGGCGCCAGCGTCGAGTGGGCGATCCGCAGCTTGCCGGGAGGCTGCTTGGCCGACTCGACGAAGGGGCGCTCCGGCGCAGGCGGGGCCTCGGGCTCCCGTGATCCGCCGGAGACGACGTCGAGCCAGAGGGCGGTGTCGAGCACGCCGCGACTGAGGCAGCCTTCGACCGCCAGCCCCCGCCAACCTTCGAGGTACGGATCGAACGGGACCCGGCCACGCGACGGCTTCAGGCCGAACAGCCCACAGGAGGCGGCGGGGATCCGGATCGACCCCGCCCCGTCACCGCCGGAGGCGATCGGAACCAGGCCGGCGGCGACCGCGGCGCCGCTGCCACCGCTCGACCCGCCCGTCGTGCGCTGCGGGTTCCAGGGGTTGCGGGTGACGCCGTAGGTGGCCGACTCGGTGAAGCCGCAAATCGCCATCTCGGGTAGCAGGGTGAGGCCGACGACGATCGCGCCCGCCTCGCGCAGCCGGCGCACCATCTCGCAGTCGGCGGCGGCGGGCTCGCTGAAGCCGTCGGTGCCTTTGGTCTTGACCTCGCCGACCACGTCGACTTCGTCCTTGATCGCAACCGGCACGCCGAGCAGCGGCCGCTCGTCGCCGGCGCTCCGCCGGGCCTCCGCCTGCTTCGCTTCGAGCAGTGCCTTCTCGGCGAAGACCTTGCGGAAGGAGTTGAGCTCGGGGTCAAGCCGCGCGATGCGGTCGAGCGAAAGCTGAACCAGCTCGGTCGGCGAGACCTCGCCGGAGCGCACCATCTCCGCCTGACGCGCCGCGCCGGCGAAAGCGACGTCGTCGTCAACACGCACAGCCTCTCCCACTCCCATGGCCGGATCGTATATCCGGCGGCCGGCTCAGGCCTCGGCCGGCTCGGGCGGCGGCCCGCTCTCGAAGCTGAGCCGCGGCAGGATCCGGTCGAGCCAGGAGGGCATCCACCAGTTCCAGCGGCCCATCAGCTTCATCGCCGCCGGGACGAGGATCAGCCGCACGAGGGTCGCGTCGAGCGCGATCGCGACCGCGCAGCCCAGGCCGAGCTCCTTGATCGAGGGCACCCCGGTGAGCACGAAGACGGCGAAGACGCTGCTCATGATCAGCGCCGCCGAGGAGATCGTGCGGGCGCTCGAGGCGAGTCCTTCTGCGACCGCCCGCTCGTTGTCGCCATGCGTGAGGTAGCGCTCGCGAATGCGCGACATCAGGAAGACCTCGTAGTCCATCGAGAGGCCGAAGACGATCGCGAAGATAAGCGGCACGTTGATCGTGTCCAGCGCGCCGAGGCTTTCGAAGCCGAGCAGACCGTCTAGCCAGCCCCACTGGAAGACGGCGACGAGGACGCCGAAGGCAGCCCCAATCGAGAGCAGGTTCATCAGCACCGCCTTCAGCGGCAACAACAGCGAGCGCAGCATGATCATCAGGACGAGGAAGCTGAGGGCGAGGACGAAGCCGATGATCTTCCACATCGAGCCCGAGATCTGCGCGCGGACGTCGTCGGTGCGGGCCGTTTCGCCGCCGACGTCGACGCTCGCCACCGCCGCGAGACTCGTCGAGGGCACGAAGGAGTCGCGCAGCCGCTCGACCAGCGCGGTGGCGGCGTCGGAGTCGCTCGGGGCGGTCGAGGTCGCCTCGATCAGGACGCTGTCGCCATCGGCGGCGAAGCTGGGTGGCCCGACGGCGCTGACGCCGGGTTGCTCGCGCAGCTCGGCGGCGAAGGCAGCGGCAGCGGGGCGGTCGGGCTCACCGGAGAAGGTCGCGACCAGCTGAATCGGGTCGGCGCCGCCGCCGAGCTGCTCGGAGGCGAGTTCGTTGCCGACCCGCACGTCGCTGTCCTTCGGGAACTGCTCGAGCGCAGTGGTGCCGCTCTCCATCGAGAGAACCGGCGAGGCGAGCAGGAGGAGGACGGCGGCCGAGCCGGTAGCCGCGGCGATCGGGCGGGCCATGACGCGGCGAGCCCACCGGTCCCAAAAACCCGGCCCGGTCTGGGTTGGAGCCGGGTCCGCCCCGCGGCGAAACGGGCGGCGAACGAATCGAAGTGCCTTGGCGACGATCCCGCCCGGCATGACACGATCGCCCAGCACCCCGATCAAGGCCGGCAGCAGGGTCGTCGCGGTGAGGACGGAAACTGCGACGACGGTCATCGCGCCCAGCGCCATTGAGCGCAGCGCCTGGTTGTCGATCATCCAGAGGCCGGCGAGGGAGACGATCACCGCCAATCCCGAGAAGGCGACCGCCAGTCCCGAGGTGGCTAGTGCCTCGGCCCGTGCCTCGTCGCAGTCGCGCCCGGCGCGGCGCTCCTCGCGATAGCGGGCGAGGATGAAGAGCGAGTAGTCGATCGCGACGCCGATCCCGATCATCGAGGCCATGTTGGTGACGAACACCGAGGTGGTCATCTGCTGCGAGAGGAACCAGATCAGCGCCCCGGTAACGATGACGCTGACGAAGCCGAGGCTGAGCGGCAGCGCCGCCGCCGCCAGTGAGCCGAAGACGACGAGCAGGATCAGCGCCACGATCGGGAAGCCACTCGCCTCGGCTTTGGCGAGGTCTTCCTTGGAGAGCTCCTGCATCCCGGCCCAGACGGTCGGCTGGCCGGCGAGGTACGGGGTGACACCGCCGGCCGCGGTGCCTGGGTCGAGACCTTCGCGCAGGTCGACCGCCGGGTCGATCAACTCGTCCGGCGAGACCGCACTGGTCAGCGGCAGCACGGTGCTGCCTTGGCGGCGCAGCTCGGCTTCCCCGCGACGAGCGACCGACGGCGACAGCGAGATCCCCTCGACCGCCGCCACCTCGCGCCGCACACGGACGACCGCCGCCGTGCGCTGCGCAGCGTCGGCGTCCGGACTGGCCCGCAGCAAGACGGCGACGCCGCCGGCTCGGTCGGCGAAGACGCCCTGCATCTCCTCGGCGACGGCCTTCGATTCGCTGCCGGGAACGTCGAAGCCACCCCCGGTCAGGTGTTCGGTCTGGCGGGCGGCGAGTGGCAGCGAGGCGAGTAGGACCAGCAACCAAGCGGCGATGACGAAGCGGCGCCTGCGCGCCAGGAACCTCGCCAGTCGGATCATCGCGTCGTGCATTGGCTGGTTGGCCAGCTTCTCGCGGCCGAGGAGGCGCGTCTGTGAGTCAGCTCACTCGGCGGCGAGCAGGTACCGCGCTGAGGCGGCGCCCGCGGCGAGAGCCGAGCGGATATCGCGCTCGGGGTCCGAGAGGGCCTGCAGGGCGAAGCCGTCGCCAACCGCGAAGAGGTAGGCGACGATCGCCTCGGCGTCGTAGCGGAGGCTGAGCACGCCCTCTTGCTCCTTGGCCCGCAGGACGTCGGCGACGTGGGAGCGGGTGCGGCCGAACAGCTGGCCGACCTCATGGCGGATGTCGGGATTGCGCCGGCCGGCGCTGAAGAGCTCGTAGAGGAGGAGGAAGAAGGCCGGTTCGTTCTCGATCAGGTCGGTGAGGCTGGCGACGAGGACGTCGATGACGTCGTCGACGGTCTCGGCCCGGGCCAATGGCTCGTCGAGACGGGTGACGCGAATCTCTGCGTCGCGGCGAACGACCTCGACCAGCAGCCTCTCCTTCGTGCCGAAGTAGTAGTGCAGCAGGCCCCGACTGACCCCCGCCTCGCGGGCGACGTGCTCGAAGGTGGAACCGGCGGCGCCACGCTTGGCGACGCTCTCGCGCATCGCGTCGACGATGCGCTGCGCCTTTTCGCCGCTTAGCTCGCGCTCTTTGGTCGCAGCCTCCATTGGAGTCAGTCTATGCCCGGCTGACCAGACCCGACGCCACCTGACGAGGTCCAGGCGTTGTCAGGCAAGGACGCAGGGAGGCTGGCAAGGGGAGCGCACAGTCGGTGCGTGACCCGCAGCCAGCCGACCGAGGACGCAGCATGACGGCGCCTGGAGCCGTCAGGTCAGGCGCCGTTG
>DASTYR010000253.1:0-7971 GCA_035764795.1 Solirubrobacterales bacterium
CGATCGCCGCGATCAACGAGTGCGGCGCGCCGGTGGTGGCCTGCGACGTCGCGTCGGGCGTCGATGCATCGAGCGGTGAGGCGGAAGGGGCGGCGGTCGAAGCCGACGTCACGGTCAGCTTCCACGCCGCGAAGCTGGGGCACCGGGTCGCCCCCGGCAAGTGGCTGACCGGTGAGCTCCGGATCGCACCGATCGGCATCCCGGCCGGGGCTTCCAGCACGCCATTCGGCGGTGAGATCGGCCCCGCGGTCCTCGCGCTCGCCTCGCGACGCGGACCGCGCTCGACCAAGTTCAGCTCTGGGCAGGTCGTGATCGCGGGCGGCTCGCGCGGCCTGACCGGCGCGGTGCGGATGGCTTCCGAGGCGGCGATTCGTGCCGGGGCTGGCTACGCGACGGTCGTCGTGCCCGCGGACTTGGAGGTTGTCTTCGAGCAGGGTCAGCCGGAGGTGATGTCGGTTGGCTGCCCGGGTGGCGACGGCTGTCTGGCGCCCGCCGCGGCAAAGCCGCTGCTGCGAGCTTTCGAGCGCGCTGCCGCCGGGGTCTTCGGCCCCGGCCTTGGCAGCGATCCCGGTTCGATCGCATTCGCCCACGAGGTGCTCGGCAAGATTGAGGCACCGCTGGTGGTCGACGCGGACGGGCTGAACGCGTTCGCCGGTGAGTTGGAAGCGTTCGCCACCCGGACGGCGCAGACGGTGCTGACCCCGCACGCGGGAGAGCTGGGCCGGCTGCTGGGACGAGCCTCCGATGAGATCGACGCCCATCGGCTCGGGGCGGCCCGCGAGGCGGCAGACGGCGCGGACGCGATCGTCGTCCTCAAGGGCGACGACACGATCGTCACCGACGGGGAGCGGATCGCCGTCAATACCCTCTCGGCGCCAGCGCTGGCGACGGCGGGCAGCGGCGACGTGCTCTCGGGGATGATCGCCGCGCTCATCGCTCGCGGCCTGGATCCGTTCGCTGCCGCCTGCGCCGCTGCGATTGCCCACGCCAGAGCTGGGCGAGAGGCGGCCGCTCGGGTCGGTATCGCCGAGTCGGTGATCGCCAGCGACGTAATCGACGCGATCCCGGCTGGGCTGCGGCCCGACTTGCCGGTCGAATAACCTCGCTTCCGCTTATGAAGACCGCCGCCGAGATAATGGACGCGGACGTGCCGGCCGTCTCGCCCGACGCCGATGCCCGCAGCGCCGTCGAGCTGCTGGCCAGGACCGACAAGGGAGCGATCCCGGTTGTCGACGAGGAGCGGCGGGTCGTCGGCATCGTCAGCGAATCGGACCTGATTCTCGGTGACGAGGAAGCCGATCTGCACCTGCCGCACTACCTGAACATCATGGGCGGCGTCGTCTTCGTCGGCTCGATGAAGGGCTTCGAGGAGCGCCTCGACAAGGCCTTTGCGACCAAGGTGTCGGATCTGATGACGCCCGATCCGGTCGTCGTCAACGACTACTCGAGCGCCGAGACGGTGGCGCGGCGGATCGCCGAGAATCACCACAACCACCTCCCCGTGGTCGACGACGAGGGGCGCCTGCTGGGCCTGGTCACGCGGGCGGACGCGCTCGCGGCGCTCGTCGTATAGCGATGACGCGGGCGGTCGCCCGGATCGACAGTCACGCGGTGGAGCGCAACTGCGCCCGCCTCAAGGCCGAGCTGGGGGAAGCAGAGCTCTGTGCCGTGGTGAAGGCCGACGGCTACGGCCATGGCGCCGACGCTTGCGCCGCCGCCGCCCTGACCGGTGGCGCGACCAGGTTGGCCGTGGCGACCGGCGTCGAGGCGGCGCAGATCGGACGCCGCTTCCCACACGTGCCGCTGCTGACCATGGGCGCTCTCACGGTAGAGGACCTCGACACTGCCCTGGCCGCCGGTTCGGAGATCGCGGTGTGGCACCAGGACTTCCTCGCTCAGGTGATCGACCGGGCGCGGGCCCAGGGGAGCACGGCGCGCGTCCACGTCAAGTACGACAGCGGGATGGGCCGCCTGGGGAATCGCGACGCCTCCGCGGTAACCGCGCTTCTGCGCGCCTGTGAGGAGGCGCCTCATGTCGAGCCGGCAGGGGTCTGGACCCACTTCGCGACCGCTGACGAACTCGACTCGGATTTCTTCGACGAGCAGCTCGATCGCTTCGCGGCGGTGGCGGCGGCGGCGAAAGCGGAGTTCCCGGCGATCAGGGTGCACGCTGCCAACAGCGCCGCGGTGTTTCGCGACCGGCGTGCCCACTTCGACATGGCCCGCTGCGGCGTCGCCGTCTACGGCCTCGACCCGTTCCAGGGCGATCCGGTTGAGCGCGGGCTCGAGCCGGCGCTCTCGCTGCGCTCCTACGTCGCCGACGTCAAGCGCTTCGGGCCGGGCGACAGCGCCGGCTACGGCCGCACCTGGCGCGCGGTGGAGGCGACCTGGGTGGGGGTGCTGCCGCTCGGTTACGGCGATGGCGTCCGCCGTGGGCTCTCGAACAACGCCGAGGTGCTGATCCGCGGCCGTCGTCACCCCCTTGTCGGGACGGTGTCGATGGACAATGTGACCGTTGAGCTGGGGCCGGATACCGACGTCGAGCGCGGTGACGAGGCCGTTCTGATCGGCGCGCAGGGCGAGGAGGCGATCCGCGCTGAGGAGGTTGCCGCTCGGCTGGGCACGATCAACTACGAGATCACCTGTGGGATCTCGGCCCGCGTACCGAGGGTGGAGGGGTGAGCCTGGAGGACGCCCTCTCGGCCTCGCCGCCGGTCCAGTTGGCGCGGCGGGCGCTCGGCGGGGACCCGGCGACCTGGATCGCGGGCGGCGCCGTACGGGACGCGGCGATGGGCCGGCCGGTCACCGATCTCGACCTGGCCGTCGAGGGCGATCCCGCCGCCGTCGCCAAGGCGATCGCACGCGAGGGTGGCGGTCACTCCTTCGAGCTCTCGGCCGAGTTCGCGACCTGGCGCGCGGTGGCGGACGACCGCTCCTGGCAGGTGGACGCGACGGCGTTGCGCGGTGAGACGATCGAGGAAGACCTCGCGGCGCGCGACTTCACCTTGGGCGCCGTCGCCGTGCCGCTTGCCGGCGGCGGGGTGGTCGACCCGCACGGCGGTCTCACTGACCTCGAGCGCCGTCTTCTACGCGTGGTCGGCCCGGGGAGCTTCGAAGCCGACCCGCTGCGGCTCCTGCGCGCGGCCCGGCTCGCCGCCGAGCTGGGCCTCGAGATCGATTCCGGCACCGCCGCTCTGGCGCGCCGTGAAGCTCCGCGGGCAGCCGAGCCGGCCGGCGAGCGCCAGCTGGCCGAGTTACGACGCCTGGTCGGCGGGCCGGAGCCGTTGCGGGGGATCGGTCTGCTCGACGAGCTGGGGTTGACCGCAGCGGTTCTGCCCGAGCTGGAGGCGCTGCGAGGCGTCGAACAGGGGCCAAACCATCACCTCGACGTCCTCGGTCACACGCTCGCGGTGCTCGAGCGCACGCTGGAGGTCGAGGCCGACCTGGAGCGCTTCGCGGGGTCTCGCGCGCCCGAGGTGGCCGAGCTGCTCGCCGAGCCGCTCGGCGACGAGCT
Source organism: Solirubrobacterales bacterium (assembly GCA_035764795.1). Taxonomy (GTDB): domain Bacteria; phylum Actinomycetota; class Thermoleophilia; order Solirubrobacterales; family 70-9; genus VRUE01. The sequence continues at coordinate 3,515 of DASTYR010000253.1, forward strand.
GACCCGGGGCACGGCGCTGCGCTTCGGTGCCCTCCTGCACGACGTCGGGAAGCCGGCGACCCGGGGCGAGCGCGATGGCTACGTGACCTTCATCGGCCATGATGGCGACGGGGCGAAGATCGTCGCGGCGCTCTGCGAGCGGCTGCGCACGGGGCGCCGCCTCAGCCGCCATCTGCAAGCCCTGACCCTGCACCACCTCCGGCTCGGCTTCCTGGTCCATGAGGTACCGCTATCGCGTCGTCGCGTCCACGAGTACCTGCGGGCCACCGACCCGGTTGGCGTCGACGTCACCCTGCTCACCGTCGCCGATCGCCTCTCGGCCCGAGGCAGCGGACCGTTCGCCACCGACGAGGCGATCGAGGCGCACCTTGGGCTGGCCCGCGAGATGCTCGCGGCGGCGCTTGACTGGCGCCGCGAGGGGCCACCGCGGCCGCTGCTGCGCGGCGACGAGCTCGCCGCTGAGCTGGGGATCGCGCCGGGGCCGGAGGTGGGGGAGTTGCTCTCCGAGCTCGAGGCCTCCCAGTATGCGGGCGAGGTGAGCACGCGCGAGGAGGCGATCGAGCATGCCCGCCGGGTACGCGGCTGACGCCGTACCGCGCGCGTTCGGATACGCTCCCACCCGCATGGGCAAAGAGGAGAAGATCGAGATGGAGGGCGAGATCACCGAGGCCCTCCCGAACACCATGTTCCGGGTCAAGCTCGACAATGACCACGAGGTGCTCGGTCACATCTCCGGCAAGATGCGCCGCCACTACATCCGCATCCTGCCTGGCGACCGGGTGAAGATCGAGTTATCGCCCTATGACCTCGACAGGGGTCGAATCACCTACCGCTACAAATAGGCGGACCCTGCAAACCGGCGCATCTCGGAGTCCCCGGTCGCTCGGATCGGGTCACGCACCAGAGTGCGCTCCCCTCACCTCGCTCCCTGCGTCCCCCGGCCTGCTTGGTTTTCGGGTCCGCCTGAGAACTCGGTTATGAGGGCCGACCAGGCGAAGTCGCGGGCGCCGAGGCCGGTGCCGTCGCGCGGGTCGTAGTACTCGCGCAGCCCTTCGCGCTCGACCGCGCCGATCAGGCCGTTTGCAAGCCGTGTCGCCTCCTGCTCGTAGCCCAACCGTCGCATGCCCAGCCAGACCAGCCAGGCGGTGTTGACCCAGGTCGGACCGCGCCAGTAGCGGCGGATCGGACCGCGGCCACCTCCGGGTTCGTAGCTCGGCTCAGAGACGGCGACCGATGGCGGCGCCACGGGCGTCATGAACTCCTCCGCAGACAGCAGGTGCTCCTCGACCAGGCGCCGCCCGATGTGCTCGGGGAGGTCGGGAAGGGCCAGCGGGATGAGAGCGGCGCAGGTCAGCACCGGCGGGCGTGTCCCGCTCGGCTGGGCTTCGTCCAAGAAGAGGCCGCGACGCTCGTCCCAAAGGCGGTCGACTAGGGCCGGCGTCGCCGAGGGGCGACCGAGGGCCTGCAGCGAAAGCGACCACAGCGTGTTGACGACGACCTCGCAGACGACCGGTCCGCCCGCGTCCCGCACGCGACGGGCGTCGAACCCGAACCGGCGATTGCGGTGCACCAGGCAGGGGAAGCCGATACGCCCGGTGGCGCGTCGGCCCCAGATCGGGTCGAACTTGGGCGAGGCGTCGAGCCCGGACTCGTCCGGCTGCACGATCCACAGCAGCCCGTCGCCGTCGAGGTCTCGATGGGCGGATAGCCAGTCCGCCTGAGCGGCGATTCGCGGCTCGGCGGTTGGGTTGCCGACTGCGATCCCCCAGGCCCAGCCGAGCAGCGGCGGCTGGATCGTCTCGGTCTGGAACGAGCGGCGCGAGGTGACGTTGTAGAAGGGGAGCCGGCTCCAGGAGACGGGCCGGTGCCAGAAGACCGTGTGACCGACGAAGCCGTCGGGACGCTGCGCGGCGAGCAGCGTCTCCAGCTCGACCCGCGCCCGAGCACGGTCGAAGCGGCGCCGGGCAATCGCCGCGAAGCAGGAGTCCCAGTACCACTGCCACGGATAGCGCCCCGGGCTTGGCCGCGTGTACGCGAAGGGCACCCCGCCGCGCTCCCCCTCAATCCAGCCCCGCCGCAGCACCCGCTCCGCCACCTCCACCGCCGACGGGCCGCGAACGTCCATATAGGGGACGTTTGAGTCCCGTCGGCCGAGGCTCACAGCGCGATGCGGCGCATGCCGCGCAGCGAGAGCGCGGCCATGGCGACGAGCATGCCCAGCAGGGCCAGCAGGCCCGGCCAGGTCTCGCTCCAGGCGATCGTGCCGAGGAAGCCCTGGCGGACGGCGTCGACCACCGGCGTCATCGGGTTGACCTGCGCAATGTCCTGAAGCCACCCTTCCAGCAGCTCTAGCGGGGCGTAGGCCGTCGTCATCAGGATCAAGGCCAGCATTCCCGCCTGCATCAGCGGTGCCGCCGACTGGCTCTTGTAGCGGAGGGCGAGCGCACAGGCGTAACAGGCGGCGACCGCTGCCGTGGCACCGACCATCGCGTAGGCGAGCAGCAGGCCGTCGAGGCCGGGCCAGTGGGCGCCGACGGCGAAGGCGACGGCCAGCACCGCAGTGGCCGGGATGAAGGCGCGCAGGCTGGCCGCAACAACCATGCCGGTCAAGAGCACCCAGCGCGGCGCCGGCGAGACGAGCAGGCGATCGAGCCAGCCTTGCTCAATGTCGCGGGCCAGGTTGACGCCGGTTGCCGCACCGGTGAAGCCCGCCCCCTGTAGGACGCTCACCGGCACCAGGAAGCTGGCGTAGCTGTCGGTGTCGAAGCCGGTCAGCTGGGTCAGGTTGCCGAAGACGCCGTTGAGGCCGAGGAAGAAGATCGTCGGCGCCAATACGCCGGGGATCGCCGCCCCTGGCACCCTAAGTAGCTCGTTCTTGGAGCGGTTGACGAGAGCGGCGATCGTGGCCAGGTCCTGGCGCCTCACATCAACCTCCCGTCGCCAGTCGGTGGCGCAGCGCGCGCACGCTGAGAACGAGCGAGAAGGCGGAGATGGCGGCGATCGCCAGCACCGCTCCCAGCACGTCCTCGGCGTCGAGGCCGGCGATGATCGGCTCGCGGATTCCCTCGACCACGAAGCTGAGTGGGTTGTAGGCGGCGATCGTCCGCGCCGGCTCGACCATCAGGTCCTCGGGGAAAAAAGCGGTCGAGAGGAAGAGGATGACGAAGACGAGCGGGAAGAGGCCCTGGACGATGCTGGCCTGTCCGGTGCGCAGGGCGATCGCGGAGCCGATGCCGCCGATCGACATCGCCGCGACCGTGGTCAGGGCGATGGCGACGAGCGCGCCCGGGACGCCGCCGGCGATCTCGGCGCCGAAGATAAGGCCGATCGCCAGGAACCAGAGGGCGGCGAAGAGGCCGAGCGCCGCAGTGCCAGCCAGCCTCCCCAGAACGATCGTGAAGCGCGAGATCGGCGCCGCGAAGAGGCGGTCGGTGAAGCCGATCTCGATGTCGACCGCAAGTGCGATGCCGCCGCTGTTGCCGGCCAGCATCATCGACTGCATCATCGCCCCGGCCAGCATGAACTGGAGGAAGCTGTCCACCGGCGGGAAGCCGGGCAGGTTGACGGCGGCGCCCGCACCACCGGTCTGAATTGCCAGCAGCAGCGTCGGGAAGACGATGATCGGCGCCATCAGCTGCGGCCGGCGGAAGGTCTGGCGGACCGAGCGCATCCCCAGCGCGCCGACGACCCGCAGGTTCGTCCGCAGCGCGCTCACGCCTCGACAGGCTCCTGCTCTTCGGCCTCGCCGTCCTGCGCGAGGTGGTAGCCGGTCTTGGCGACGAAGACGTCATCGAGCGTCGGATGAACCAGCTCCAGCGCCGCCACCCCGATGCCGGCGTCGTCCAGGGCCCGCACGACGCGGGGGATGTCAGCGGCGCCGTTCTCGACCTCGACCAGGACCGTCTTGCCGTCCACCGGCGGCAGCAGCGGGCCGATCCGGCTGCACACCTCCTCCGCCTCGGCGATCGAGCCCTCCTCGAGCTGGAGGCGGATGTGGGGCTTCCCGATTTCTGCTTTGAGCGACCCGGGAGTGCCCTCGGCGACGATCCGGCCGGCGTCGATGATCCCGACGTTGTCGGCGAGCTGGTCGGCCTCCTCGAGGTACTGGGTGGTTAGGAAGACGGTCGTGCCCTCGTCATTCAGCACCCGCACCTCGTCCCAGATCGTGCGGCGGCTGACCGGGTCGAGGCCGGTGGTCGGCTCGTCTAGAAAGAGGACGCGCGGCTGGTGGACGAGCGCTGCCGCCAGGTCGAGGCGGCGCTGCATGCCGCCCGAGTAGGTGCCGACGCGGCGGTCGGCGGCCGCGGTCAGATCGACTCGCTCCAGCAGGTCGTCGGCGCGGCGCTTGCCCTCTGCCGTCGGGATGCCCTGCAGCGTCGCCTGCAGGCGGATCAGCTCGCGGCCCGTCATCAGCGGGTCGAGCGCGGCCTCTTGCAGGGCGACGCCGATCGAGGCGC